>JAGCKG010000096.1 GCA_017647625.1 Alistipes sp.
AAAGAGTTTCCACCTGAGTGGATATTTTTGTATTTAGTGTTGGTCAGATGCGAGCATCTGGTAACACTAAATACAAAAATCCCCAATCTTACGATTGAGGACTCTTTTCACACTGCTTTGTCGGGATGACAAGATTCGAACTTGCGACCACACGCCCCCCAGACGTGTACTCTAACCGGGCTGAGCTACATCCCGCGACATTTTTGCAAGCGCAAAGATAATAACATTTTTTTGTTTTATGCAATTATCTACCAAAAAAAGCATACCTTTGCCCTATGCTTACACGATTAAGAATATTCGCTACTATTATGGCTTTATGCATAGCGGTGGGATGCAATCAGCACCCTGCCAAGAGTGGTCATATCTTCGACGAAGTGGCATATACACCACAGCACGCATCGGGCTTTTTTATAGAGTGCGACCAAGAGCATAACTCCCTTATTCGTGTCACACGTCCTTGGCAGGGTAAAGCCCCTGTGGAGCAGACTCTTGCGATATTCCACGACCCAGAGGATGCACAAAACTACAACGGTCAACACATCATCGGTCACGCCAATCGTGTGGTGTGTATGTCGTCAAGTTACATCGCGATGCTCGACGCCGTAGGCAGAGCGGATGCCGTTCGAGGAGTATCAGGCAAGCAGTACATCTTCAACACCGCCATAAGCACCAACCCCGAGATCAAGGATATAGGTTACGACAGCAATATCGACTATGAGGCGTTGCTTGCATTGCGCCCCGACATAGTGTTGATGTATGGCATAACATCCGAAGATAGCACCGTAACGGCAAAACTGCGCGAGTTAAAGATACCATATCTCTATCTTGGCGACTATACCGAGCAATCGCCATTAGGCAAGGCGGAATGGGTTGTTGCCATAGGTGAGATTGTGGGTTGCAGAGCCTATGCCGAACAGGTATTTACCGATATAGTAGCACGTTACAACGCCATAAAGGAGAGTGTTACCACCGCAAACAAGCCAAAGGTTATGTTCAACCTACCATATCAAGATGTGTGGTATATGCCGTCGGATGATAGTTATATCGTACGCCTTGTGGAGGATGCTGGGGGCGAGTACATATACAAGGGTGCAAACCCTACTGGTGGCTCACGTGGCATAAGCCTCGAGGAGGCTCTTATACTGGTTAATCGTGCCGATATTTGGCTTAACCCCAGTCAAGTGCTGTCGCTTGAGGAGTTGCGCGCTGTAGCACCACACTTCGCAGATAGCGACGTCGTGCGCAGTGGCAAGGTATACAACAACAACCGCATACGCACACAGTATGGCGGTAGCGACTTTTGGGAGTCGGCAATCGTACGCCCAGACGTAGTACTAAACGACCTCGCATCGATACTTAGCGGTAACGACAGCGACCTATACTATCACCACAAACTCAAATAAGGATGACTATATCGCATAAGATACTACGCCCCACACTCTTCGTACTACTCGGCATAGCCCTTGTAGCACTGGCTGTATGCGACCTGCTGATAGGCACTACAGCGCTCCCCGCAAGCGAGGTATGGGCAACACTTATGGGCAAGGCAACAGATGCAAGTCACGCCACCATCATCCTCAAAATGCGACTACCAAAGGTCATCGTGGCAATAGCATCGGGTATGGCACTCTCGGCAAGTGGTCTACAGATGCAGACGCTCTTTCGCAACCCTCTTGCAGGTCCATATGTACTCGGCATCAACTCTGGTGCAAGCCTCGGTGTGGCACTCTTCACCCTCGCAACACCACTCCTCGGCATCGCCACATCGTCGTGGCTTAGGATGTTTGGCATTACGGGTATGGCGTGGGTAGGCTCCGCAGCGATACTACTTCTTGTTATGTCATTATCGCGTAAGATACGCAATATCAACGTGATATTAATCATCGGTATGATGCTGTCATCGGCAATATCTGCCGTTGTGGGCATCTTGCAATATATGGGTACTGATGAGTCGCTTAAGGCATTTGTCGTATGGACAATGGGTTCGGTGGCGACGGTGACGGTAGAGCAACTCTACATCCTTGTGCCTGTGGTTGTCGTAGGTCTCTTGCTTGCTGTGGTGGCAATAAAGCCACTCAACATCCTACTACTTGGCGAGGCATATGCCGAGACTATGGGACTTAACCTCACCCGCTCGCGCATTATCATCTTCCTATCCACCACCCTTTTGGCAGGCTCGGTAACGGCATTTTGTGGTCCTATCGGCTTTATAGGTCTTGCCATACCGCATCTTGCGCGTATGACATTCCGCACTGCCGACAACCGCACCCTTATGCCAGCAACAATACTCTGGGGCGGTGTTTCGATGCTCATATGCACCGTCGTATGCGACATCGTAGCGCGCAATGGTATGATGCTACCAATAAACACCATCACCTCGCTACTCGGCATACCTATCATCATATACGTCGTACTACATAACAACCGCCAATGATAGAGATTCGCAACATAACCCTCGCCTTTGATAGCAATAGGCTTATTACCGACGCTTCGGCACGCTTCGCGCGTGGCAATATGGTGGCACTGCTCGGCAGAAATGGTACGGGCAAGTCTACCCTACTGCGCGCAATGGCTGGTCTTGGCAAGGTGGCAGAGGGCGATATCATCGTTGACGGCAAGAATCTCGCAACGTTGAGTGCTACGGAGCGTGCCGAACATATCGCCTTTGTAAATACCGAGCGTGTTGATGTCGATGCCCTTACGGTGCGCGAACTTGTGGGCATTGGTCGTTCGCCATATACCAACTGGATAGGTCGTCTTACAAAGGAGGATAGCGCGATTGTGGAACACGCTATGGAGGTTACGGGAGTTATGAAGTTTGCCGAGCGCAAGGTCAATACCCTATCGGATGGCGAAGCTCAGCGTGCTATGATTGCAAGAGCATTGGCGCAGGATACGCCTATCATCCTTCTTGACGAGCCTACCTCGTTTCTCGACCTACCAAATCGTTACGAGTTATGCAGACTCTTAAGCGACCTTGCACATAAGGAGAACAAGTGCGTTATCTTCTCCACTCACGAACTCGATATCGCTCTATCGCTGGCAGACAGCATCGCTTTAGTAGACACACCACGATTGGTACATCTGCCTACTGCCGAGATGATAACATCGGGCAATATCGAACGTCTTTTCGACAGCGAATATATCTCGTTCGATGCCACATCCCGCTCTATTCATCTAAAAAGATAGAGCAATAATACCTCATATTTTGGAAATATTTACCATTTTACTTGCAAAATAGTATAATTTTACATAACTTTGCAAGAGAAGGAGTATTGTATCCCTAAATCAAAGCAAACGATTAACTTTTAAATCCTACTACTATGAAACGCAAAGCAAGACTATTCGCTTTGTTGGCAATGCTATTTGTCATCGGAGCGTGCAACGACATTCCTGAAGTGCCACCAGTGGGTGGAGATGATTTGTCGAATATCGAACTCAAGATTGACGCTGTAACTGGCGATTTCACCCGCGCAACAGACACTGCGTTCGAGACTGGCGACGCCATCAGCGTATTTGGCTACAAGAGCGACCTTGACGACTACACATCTTGGCAGACGTGGCTTGCTAATGGTAAGTTCACAAAGGGTAGCAACGGCTTTAGTTCCGACCAACCATACTACTGGTATAATGGCGAGGATAAGGGTCATATCGTAGGTCTATACCCTTACAACGCCAATTACACCGCAGAGAACTTCATTGGCGACGGTATTACGTTCAACGTTAAGTTAGATCAGAGTACTCACGCAGGCTATACAGCATCTGACTTGATGTTTGCCGTAGCAAACAATGTCACTCCTTCGACAGAGAAGGTTGTTCTTGAGTTTAAGCATTTGCTATCCAAGTTGGTTGTGGACATTGACAACCAGACTGCAAGAACCATTAAGGAAGTATATGTAACAAACGTATATGGCGGTGCTACATACACAATCGTGGGTGGCTATACAAATGGCAACATTGAGACTATTAAGGCGGGCAAACTTGCAAATGCAAGTAGCGGATATACTGACAGTTATGCACTTATCGTTCCACCACACGAGGGGATACCATCTATCGCCATCACAACAACCGATGACAAGCAGTATACCTTCAGTGTTAACGAGGCTATCAACTTCAACCCAAGCAAGGTGCGCCACCTCAAGGTTACTATCACCGAGGAGAGCATCAGCACAGAGATTGATGCTACTATTAGAGATTGGGATGCAGACGAGGATGTAGACTTCTCAGATTCTAACAACCCTGGCGATAACACTCCTGAGCATATGAAGATGGAGGTTAATCCAAACTGGGATTTTTCTGTTATCGAGAACTTCTACTACGAGGGTAACGGTGTCACATATCCTGCTGTTGTGCAGATGAATGCAACAGATACAATGGCTCACACCTTTGCTATATACTACAAGGAGTTTTGGGAGAGCCTAACCGAGGAGGAGCGATTGTTGGTGCTTTATGAGTTTTCGGTGGAGAAATCAAATATTCTCGTAGAGACAATTGCTGGTTACAAGAACGAGTTAGGTCAGGACGTGACTGCAGAGGAGTTATACTACTCTGGTAGTTCTTTGCGCGCATTAGACCTTGACAATGGCGAGTATATCGCTTGTGTAGTAGGCTTTAATAGCGATGGTACTGTTGCATATAAGTATGCTTGTTCAAACTACTTTACATACACAAATATCATTAGCGAGGAGTATCTTGCGTGGTGTGGTACGTGGGAGATTTCGGATGGCACAAACTCAAATATCGTAGAGATAACCGTTAAGGAGGCAGGTCGCACCTACTGGTTAGAGGGTTGGGAAGGCGTTAGCGGAGTGCGGATGGAATTGGAGTTCGATCCTGCTGAGAAGTGTATCAAATTCTTTGGCCAGACAGTTGCTGAGGAGATATACCTTGAGGATGGAACATTCATTAGTCAAATATTGCTTGTAGGTAAAACGAACTATGGAAGTTTATACCAAAACGTCTATGCCGTCAACGGATATATGCAGGATGAGAATAGCGCTATTGTTGAGTCGAAGATGTACTCATCTGCTGAAGACCCTGAGTACTTCACAAACCTCTACTACGTGATGGTCATAGATGGTCAGACATACTATGCTACAGACCCTGATCTCGCAGTATCATTCCCTGCAACAATGACCCGCGTGACCACGCCAGAGGCATCACAGGCAGCCGCACATAACACTCCTATGATAGCGGAACTTCCAGCACCTAAAGCCATTACACCAGCAGGTATTGGTTTCTGGGGCAAGTGCGAGTTGTAAATATAGAGGTGGCATACCTCAATTCAATCATACGACAAAGGGTAGGACTTAGTTCTACCCTTTGTTGCTACTTTAGGGTTGGATGAAATACTAAAATAGAGAAAAGAGGGAAATAATTTACAAATCTATTTGGTAAATAGAAATTTTTGAGTACCTTTGCACCGCTAAATCGCTTTATACGCTAAAGCGTTAGTGGTAAGGTCCGTTCGTCTATCGGTTAGGACACAAGATTTTCATTCTTGAAAGACGAGTTCGACTCTCGTACGGACTACACTTGGAGCGTTACTAAGGCTCACAACCATAATAAATGGGGGGAGTTAAGGTAGTGCTTGCGGTTAATAGTTTTTAGGAGCGGGCGAAAGCCTATCCGACAGCGGCTACGGTCGTCTTACGAGTTCCTCGGCCGACAGGAACAGGCAGAGATGCTAAGAGGTCGGCAAAAAAAAGAAAACATAAAAAGTAAAAAATAAAGATTTTAGAACTATGGCAAATCACAAGTCATCTAAGAAGAGAATTCGTCAGACTGCAACTAAGCGTGCGCACAACCGTCTTTACCACAAGACTGCTCGTAACGCTGTTAAGGCATTGCGTAACACTTCAGAGCGTAGCGCTGCTGAGGCATTGCTTCCAAAGGTAAGCTCAATGTTGGATAAGCTTGCAAAGCAGAACATCATCCACAAGAACAAGGCAGCTAACCTTAAGAGCTCACTCTCTTTGCACGTTAACGCATTGTAATTGACACTCTCAAAGAGAAGACAACAAAGGCTGTCCAACGATGTTGAACAGCCTTTGTTGTTAACCATTTTTCCCAATTATAATAGTGCTTCTATAGCCTCCGAGACAATCGTCATCTCCGTCATAGGCTCAAAACGCGCCACAACATTACCATTGCGATCGACAAGGAACTTTGTAAAGTTCCACTTGATATCTGGTTTTGATGCGTAATCTGGATCTGCCTCGCTAAGACGTTGCTCAAGGATAGGTGTTAGGCGATGGTCAGGGTTGAAACCAGCAAAACCCTTTTGCGCCTTAAGATAGGTGTATAGAGGAGACTCGTTAGGACCATTTACCTCTATCTTTTTGAACTGCGGAAATGTAGTACCATAGTTTACCTGACAGAACTTTACGCGCTCCTCATCCTCCTCTGGAGACTGATTCGCAAACTGATTGCAGGGGAAATCAAGAATCTCAAAACCGCGCTCTGAGAAACGCTTATATAACTCCTCCAACTCGGCATACTGCGGTGTAAAGCCACAACGGCTTGCTGTATTTACAATCAGCAACACCTTACCCTTGTACTCCTCAAGTTTTACTGGCTTATTGCCCATTGCCATCACCTCAATGTCGTACATAGACTTGTTGGTTTTCGTGCCACAACAACAGCTTTTAGGATATGTCTTCATATTAGAAATTTTTAATATTTTACTCTTTGTATTCAAATTCTATTCCACTGCAAAGGTAAGAATAAAAAGAGTAACACATATATTTTTATCCAGATTTGTTAATCATATATTCTTATGGCAATATAAGAGAAACATATATGACCTAATTATAGACTCAATAGCAAGACAAAATTTATGGTCAGAAGGTGTTAGATATGACCCCGAGAAAGAAATTGCCCCGGATAGGCAGTACTCGGCGTACGTCCTGTTCGGGGCAATGATTGAGAGGTCACAGATGACCCCTTATCACTATAGGGAGGTTCTATAAATTAGGTCGAGTTGATTTTGTAGGCTATTTCGAGCAGATTCATTATCTCTTATGAGGGCGCAATGCGAGCATTGTAACCGAGTAAAGATAAGGAAGATGTCGAAATAGGCACAAAAGCAACCGAA
>JAGCKG010000097.1 GCA_017647625.1 Alistipes sp.
ACAGCGTTTTTTGCGAGATTTTGCCATAAAAATAGAGATTAGTAGAAAACGTTTTCTACTAATCTCTAAATTATCGCTGTAATTTGCAAATAATCAGCTAATTAAATTTTATCCCAAGCGCCGCTTTTTGCATCATTACCTCACTTTTCATCCTCGCTCCACTCCTTGTATGGGTGTGCGCGAAGATGTGAGTTGTAGTAGCGTTTTGTGCCTGTGACCTCCGCTCCTAACCATTCAGGTCGGATAAACTCCTCGTCTGCGGATAATAGTTCCACCTCGGCAATGGTGAGTCCTTCGTTATCGCCATAGAACTCATCTACCTCGAAGGTGTGTCCCTTGTACTCCACCAAGTAGCGGCACTTATCTATAAGTGCGCCCTCCGCAAGTTGCAAAAGTTCCAACGCCTCGCGAGCCTCAATCTCCTTCTCCCACTCGAAGCGCGACAGCCCGCCATCCATAGATGGGCCCTTGATTGTGAGCCACGCACGCTCATCGCTAATGCGTACACGTACAGTGCGTCGTCCCGATGCGATATAGCCTTGTACGAGGTGTGAAGAGGTGTGGGCGAGATGTTTATACTCGCCCACAACCAAAAACTTACGTTCTATCTCCTGTGCCATCTGTTACTCCTCGTAAGCAAACATAGGGTCCCACGATGGTAGCATCACTGGCTTCTGCTCCAATAGTTTGAGGGTCTCGGCAGGGATATACTTCTTGTCGATAACCACGCGGAACATATACTCCTCAAACCACTCGTCGGTCATAATAAGGTTGCCCTTCCAGCCAGATGTTGGACCCCAACTATTCTCCACCATCCACTTCTTTGGGTTGCCCTCCTCGTCGAGGTCTACAGCGATAAGTGTCATAGCGTGTGATGAGCCACTGGCGAAGGTACGAACACGCTGTTCCTTGTTCATAGGGAACTCAACGCCCATAAGCGACTCATAGTCGAAGTTGTTGATGTCGAGCGTACCCTTCTTCGATAGTAGGTACTTGCCCACGTCGCAAGAGAAGTACATAGCAGTGTTGTCCTTGATTGATGCGATAGCCAATGCCTTAACCTCCTCGATAGGAAGGTTGAGATATAGCCAGTTGTCGCCATCGTAGACGTGGCGGTCATACTCAATCTCATATACCTTATGGTACTCGCGTGTAGGGTCGTTCATCACCATCACGAAGTTGTTCTCAAGGTCGATATCACCGAAATACTCCTCGTAGAACGACTTTGGAGTGTATCGCTTGGTCTCGATAGGGTTGCCATCCTTGTCGTGACGTGTCCACTCGAACTCTGTAGGAGGCACGCCATAGGCGCGTACAAGCATTGAGTATATCTCCTTTAGCATCTCGGTTTTGAGTGCTACGGTAGAGCGACGGTCCTTCTGCTCGCGGAGTGTTAGACCAAACTCGCGTAACTTTAGTTTGATAAGGTTACCCACCTGCGCGGTGTTGTTCGACTGGTAGTTCTCGGGCATCACCTCGGCAGGCACAACGCCATACTTCATAACGAGGTTCGATACGCCAGTGAACTGACCACCATCGTTCAATGGGTTTTTGAACAACCACTCTACCTGACGGTCATCCATAGGTAGGTGCTTGGTGTCGATAACGCCCTGAAGGAAGAGGTTTGACTTCTCCAACTGGTCGTATACAAAGAGGTAGTTCTGCGAGAACTCCAACGATGGTAGGTCGAGGTCATCAATCATCTTGGCACGCAAGACGTTAAGACCTGTAAAGAGCCAGCAACGACCCGACTGGTGCTGATCTGTAATACCCTTTGTGCGCACGCGGTGCGAGAAGTGGGTATCTATCATTGCAAGGTTCTCGGCATTTGTAGCAAGTTCGGCGATAGGGTTTAGAGCAAGGGCATTGCGTGCAGCCCTCTCTGCAGGGCTGTTGGTCTGACCTGTGCGTATCTCCTGCAACATCTCGGCAGTGATACCGCCCTTATCCTGCTGTGCGTTAAGTGTGCCTACAGCCATAAGGGCCAAAGCAAATGTTATAACTTTCTTCATTTTCAGTGTGTTGTGTGTGATATAAATAAAATGGGGTTGCCCAATAGTTTGGACAGCCCCATAACGTATATACGCTCTACTACCAAGCGAACAATGGGTACTCGTTCATCATAGCATTCACATCCTTGCGAACTGCTGCGATGTTCTCCTCGTTCTCTGGGTCAGAGAGTACGCGGTCGATAAGTTCTGCGATATAGTCCATCTTATCCTCCTTAACACCGCGTGTAGTGATTGCAGGAGTACCGAAACGCAAACCTGATGTAGTGAATGGAGTGCGTGAGTCGAATGGTACCATATTCTTGTTTGTAGTGATGTCGGCAGCAACCAAGCACTTCTCAGCCAACTTACCAGTAAGTTCTGGGAACTTGGTGCGAAGGTCAACCAACATAAGGTGGTTGTCAGTACCGCCAGATACAATCTTGTAACCACGCTTTGTGAGAGCCTCAGCCAAAGCCTTTGAGTTCTTTACAACCTGTTGCTGGTACTCCTTATACTCTGGAGTCAACGCCTCGCCAAAGGCAACAGCCTTCGCTGCGATAACGTGCTCAAGTGGACCACCCTGAATACCTGGGAATACTGCAGAGTTCAAAATCTGCGACATCTTCTTAACTACGCCCTTTGGAGTAGTGTAGCCCCAAGGGTTGTCGAAGTCCTTACCCATAAGGATGATACCACCACGAGGACCACGAAGTGTCTTATGTGTTGTCGATGTCACGATATGTGCATACTTAACAGGGTTGTCGAGGATGCCCGCAGCGATAAGACCTGCTGTATGAGCCATATCAACAAGAAGCAAAGCACCTACCTTGTCAGCAATCTCGCGCATACGCTTGTAGTCCCACTCACGAGAGAAAGCCGAAGCACCACCGATGATAAGTTTTGGCTTATGCTCCAATGCCAATGCCTCCATCTCATCGTAGTCGATGTTACCAGTCTCCTCCTTTAGTTTGTAACCTACAGCGTTGAAGTACATACCCGACATATTCACTGGCGAACCGTGTGAAAGGTGACCACCGTGTGAAAGGTCAAGACCCATAAATGTGTCGCCTGGTTTTAGGCAAGCGAAGAATACTGCCATATTAGCCTGTGCGCCAGAGTGTGGCTGTACGTTGGCATACTCTGCACCATATAGCTTACAGATGCGCTCGATAGCGAGATTCTCAATCTTATCCACAACCTCGCAACCACCATAGTAACGAGCAGCAGGGTAGCCCTCGGCATATTTGTTTGTACACACTGAACCCATAGCAGCCATAACCTGATCGCTCACGAAGTTCTCAGATGCGATAAGCTCAATGCCCTTTGTTTGACGCGCACGCTCCTCGGCGATGAGGTCAAAAATCTGTAAATCCTTGTTCATTTTAGTTATTGTAATAGGTTTGTTATTTCATTTTCAACTAACAAAGATATAAATTATTTTTTAATATATCAAAACGCCATTTCTTAAATAATGGCATAGACACGCGATTTATTGCATAGTTTCTACAAAAAAGGTCGCCTAACCCGAAGATTAGACAACCCAAACTGCACACTGTTGCTATGCTATTAGAACATAAACGATAGATATACTCTCCAACCGCGATGCTTAACTTTCGCGCTAAGTACATTCTCCTCGTTTGGTTTGAACTGCTCGATACGCTTTGCCGAGGCGATATTGTTGTAGTCGCAGTTACCAAAGCGACCCTCAAAGCCCAAGGCGATAAAGTTGTACGATACCGACAAGCCAGTTACAAAGTATGTGGCGTAGTTGCCATAAATCTGCTTGTCACCCATAAAAAGTGAGTATGCTGGAGCATATCTGAAGTATGTGTGTACAAATACATCGTCGATAGGGTTGATGTGTACCGAAGGACCTACGTTTAGTGCGTAGTCTACCTGATGGAATTTGTAGTTGTTGTTCTTACCATCTACAAGTAGTGGGCGTGTGTACTTGGCATATGTAAAGTCTGTCCAAGTGCCATCGATAGCGAAGCGGATAAGACCTGCAACCTCGTCCTCGTGAAGGTAGAATGTGCGACCACTGGTGAAGTTGACAGCAAAGTCACTCTTCATCTCCCAGTTGTTATGGATAAATGTATTCTTGCCATAACTTACCTGCGAGTACTTTCTGCGTAGAATATCTACATCTTGAGCAAATAGCGATGATACCGCAAACAAAGATGTCAAAAGTAGTAAAAGTCCCTTTTTCATTTTAGTTTAGTTTTAGTTTCTATGGCAAATATAAGGAAAAATATCCAAGATAGTTCAAATATTCTCCAAAATATTACAATAAACTTAGAAGTTTTGCCATAATAACACCGAAGTAGTTTCCTGCGGCGTAGCCCACGATGCCCGCGCCAAGACCTACGATAAGCGCGCTCTTGTTCTTCATCGCCACAACCATCATAGGCACGAATGGTGGCGAGTTGATGAAGGCTACGGATGTTGCCACCATAGCATCAGCATTAATACGCATAAAGCGACAGAAGATAGCGTGGAGTATCAGCGAGCCAAAGACTGCAATTAGAAGGAAACCAATCTGGTTAAGACCATCTGCAAGGTTTAGTGTCGAGAAGTCCGCCATCGAGGCCATCGCGATACTGAATATATATATAAGGTACATACCAATATCGAAACTACGCTTAAGTGTGCGCACAGGTTTTAGGAATGAGCATACTATACCAAGCGTGCTGAGCATAAGGATAAATATGGTCATAAACCACTCACTTGGGAAGGGTAGTGTGGCTAAGGCAGAGAGACCTACCACAACGGCTGTGATGCCCACAATCTTGCCAAGTTCCTTCATTCCCTCCTTGCACCAAAGACCTTCGTATGGGTTGCGATTCTGCTCGGCAATCTGCTCCTCGAGTTCTCTGCGCTCCTCTTGGGTGAGCGTTGTTGTCTGCTTCTGGCCATATATCCAGCGGAAGAACTTGTATCCTACCGACACCACGAATACAAGGTATAGGAACGAGATGATAACATCATATGAGCACATAATGATATACGACTGCTCCTCGACTTTGAATATGTTCTGTAGGGCAGCGGCATTGACCATACCACCAGTGTACATACCCGACATAATACCGCCTATCTCTGCACCCTCCGAAATCTTATATCCGTAGATGAGGTATCCTATAACGACGGCAATCATTACGGATAGGAAACCGCTAATGCAGACTCTTAACTGCTGGCTCGCCTCGTTAAGAGTGAAGCGACAGCCAAAGAGCATCATCGGGATAGCCAAAGGCACGGTGATGCTTGTAGCCAACTCCTGCATAAGAGGCATCTCGGCTGGCTTCCAAGGTATGTTACCGAGGATGATACCGAAGGCGTAAAGAATCATAATAGGACCAATCTTGTCCAAAAACGAAAAACGTCGGCATAACCATAACGCCAATGCTGGTGCAAGCACAAAGATTAGCGTTATAAGGATGTAGTTTAAAATAGTCATAATTGCTTATGCTAAGTTTGAGTTATATCGTTATATTCGTATACAAAAGTGATGATAAATCGGGAGATATTAGTAAGTATATATACTTAAATATATAGTGTTCGATGATAAAAATAGGCGTATTATGTGTATTTTGTAACAAAAGTTTGGTATATTTGCTTTGTTTTTGAGTGTTTCATTGAGGTTAACCAATGAGCCGAATGCGATATTCGAAGACCATATTTATAAAACTCAAACGATAATTATTAACTACTACGGCGTATGCCTACATAAATTTAAGAGTATGAAGGAACTTTTACTACAATTGGACGGACTCAATGTCAACCTTACTCAAGGTTCAATGTTACTTGTGAATATCATCCTTGCCTTTGTAATGTTTGGCGTGGCATTGGGTATCAGGCTCAACACTTTTAAGGATATTGTGCGTAACCCAAAATCGATTATTACGGGACTCCTCTTGCAGTGGGTGGGTCTGCCTGCGGCAACCTGTTTGTTGGTTATTCTCATAAACCCTATCATCACCCCTATGGTGGCTATCGGTATGATCTTGGTTGCTTGCTGTCCTGGTGGTAATATCTCAAACTTTATCTCTTCGCTCTCGAAGGGTAATGCAGAGTTGTCGGTGTTTATGACCGCTATCACAACACTCTTTGCAACGCTTATCACTCCATTCAACTTCTGGCTCTGGGGTACGCTATACTGCCGTTTTGCTGCGGTGAAGAATGATATTCCAACCCTCGAGATTCCATTTATGGATATGCTCACACAGATTCTCCTAATCTTGGGTGTGCCTATCGTGTTGGGTGTTATCGTATCACGTTACTTGCCTAACCTTTCGAAGCGTTTGGCAAAGCCTGCACAGATTTTGTCAATCTTGCTCTTTATCTGTATGGTTGTTGCCTCTGTTGCGCAGGTGCTTTCAAGTTTCCCAAGTGGACAGAACGTCTATATGTGTTTGCTCGCTGCGCTTGTAATTGTGGTATTGCACAACGCAACAGCATTGTCTACTGGTTACTATGGTGCTACCGTGGTTAAACTTCCTCGCATCGACCGTCGTTCAATCACCATCGAGGTGGGTATCCAGAACTCGGGTCTTGGTCTTGCATTGCTACTTAACCCTAATATCTTCTCTCCAGATCTATGGAGTCACAATGGTGGTATGGTTATTATCGTGGCTTTGTGGGGTGTATGGCATATTATCTCGGGCTTGACTATTGCGACAATCTTCCGTCGTAAGCCATTGGTATAGCAGTTTTTGTAAGTATTTAGATGCTGTTTTATGGCTAAAGAGAAGAGAATTCAAGATAAGAATATATGGTACAACCTTTTGCGTTGGTATATAGATATTACGCTTAAGTTCTCGTACCGTAATATTAGATATGTTGGCAAGGAGCGCATCCCAAAGGATGGTGCAGTAATCTTCGCGCCTAACCACACTGGCGCGTTGATGGATGCCTTGGTGATATTGGCTATGGACCGTCGTCCAAAGGTCTTTGTTGCTCGTGCCGACCTATTCAAGAATAAAAAACTTGCTAAGTTCTTCACCTTCTGTAAGATTATGCCTATTATGCGTATGCGTGATGGCTTCGATGAGGTAAAGAAGAACAACGAGACTATCGAGAAGGCTGTTGAGGTTTTGCGCGATAAGGTTCCTTTCTGTATCTTCCCAGAGGGTACACACCAGACCAAGTACTCTACATTGCCTCTTGCCAAGGGTATCTTCCGCATTGCATTGCAGGCGCACGAATTGATGCCTGATGTGCCTCTCTATATCGTGCCTGTAGGCTTGCGCTACGGTAGTTTCTTCCGTTTCCGCTCATCGGCTCGAGTGCAGATAGGTAACCCAATCAATATCGGAGAGTTCCTTGCCGAGCACGGTGAGTACACTACGCAGGAGCAGATGAATCATATGCGTAGTTGCCTTGAACAGCGTATGCAGGAGTCTATCTTCTACATCCCTAACGATGAGGACTACGATGCAACCTACGAGATATGTGCTGCGGTGGCAAAGATGCAGGTTAACCACCTTAAAAATGATGAGGAGTATGGTAAACTTCGCGGCATCGATGCTCACTTCGCAGCGAACAATATGACCGTTAAGCATCTAAACTACCTCAAAAAGGTTAACCCTGATCTTGCCGAGCGACTTATCAAGTTGGGCAATGAGGCATCGGAGATGCGTAAGGCAGAGCAGATAAGTCTCAAGTCGGTATCGGTAAAGTATCCGCTTCTATCGCGTATTTTGAAGGTGCTGTTTATGTTGGTGACATTGCCATACACACTTGTGGCAACGCTCTTCACATCGCCAATACTCCTTGCGTGCAACCTTATCTTCAAGATGTTTAAGGATCAGGCGTTCCGTAACTCTGTGCGCTATGTGATAAACCTTGTGCTATGGCCATTGTTGCTTGCTATATACGCTATCTTCGCCTTTATATATATGCCGTGGGCGTGGGCGTTGCTCGCTATCGTGGCACTTATCCCTGCTCCGATATTGGCACACGAGGTATATCGTTTGTTCCGTATTATGATTTCGGATATCAAACTATGGCGTAACAAGAGACTACGCGCTAAGTATAGAGAGATTAGAGAGATAATGTTCGAATAAAACCTAAAACTATGGTACGAAGAAACATTTTGGCACTCCTATGTGCCTCGGTGATGGCTGTAAGTGCCTTTGCTCAGCAGAGTGATGATAACACTGTTGCAGAGAAGGCAAAGAGTCAGGAGATTATCAAGACAGGTCTTAACTATGGTCCACTCCCTGCTGTGGCATTTGATGCAGATAAGGGCTTCCAACTTGGTGCCTTGCTCAACATCTACAACTTTGGCGATGGCGCAACATATCCAAACCCATATTCGCAGTGGTATTTCGAGGCTTCGTTCTTTACCAAAGGTTCGCAGTTGTTTGTTATCTCATACGACAACAAGACTCTCATTCCAGGCGTGCGTTGGTCATCGAACTTCACCCTTACAAACGATAAGGCGATGGACTTCTATGGCTTCAACGGCTATATGGCGCACTACGACTATCAAAAGGTGTTGGATGGTAAGGATAAGACCAACGCAAATGCCTTTATCTACACTCCAAAGTACCGTATGAATCGTGTTGCTGTCTTGTTTAAGACCGACTTTACTGGTAATATCTGGAACAACAAACTCTTCTGGGAGGCTGGTTACCACCTAAGTTACTTCAAGCACGGTTACGAGGGTAAGGCACTTAACCTCGATAAGATTAATAAGGGCAAGGATGAGTCAAAGATGTTCCCAGAGACAGAAGAGCCTATCTTCGATCTATATAGAAAGTGGGGTATTATCTCCGAGGAGGAGGCTTGGGGTGGTCTAAACAGCACCTTGCGTCTTGGCGTGTTGTACGATACACGCGATAAGGAGGGCGCACCATCACGCGGTATATGGGCAGAGGCTCACACCACCATAGCACCAAAGTGGTTGGGTACATCTATCCCTTACTACCGCTACTCGGCAACATTCCGCCAGTATCTCCCTATCATCGACAACGATATTCTAACATTTGCATATCGTCTAAACTATGAGGGTACATTGGGCAAGGATGCACCATACTATGTCCTTCCATACATCACCGTTATGGGTCAGAACTACGACCGCGATGGTATGGGTGGCTACCGCACTATTCGTGGTTTGATGCGTAACCGCGTGCAGGGTCTCGATGTGGCATCATATAATGTCGAACTTCGTTGGCGTTTTGTCAATTTCGCACTTCTCAACCAGAATATCGCCTTTGGTCTTAGCGCATTCAGCGACGGTACTATGGTTACCCGCAACTTCGATATGACCTTCCGTGGCGAAGAGCAGTATCGTGCAGACTACGACGCATATATGGCGCAGGGTCTCGACTCTGACCGCCCACATATCACCGTAGGTGCTGGTCTCCGTTTCATTATGAATCAGAACTTTATCGTAGCCTTCGAGTATGGTCTCCCTATCAGCAAGTTCAGTAGCGACCCACTTATCAAGGGGCAGGATGGTAATGGAGCATTCTATATCAACACCGGCTACCTCTTTTAATTTCTTGTGATAAGGGGCATACCTTTGTCCCATCCCAAAAGTAAGACCCCGCGGGCTGTACTGAAGTGTACTATCCCGCGGGGATCTTCTTTTGCGATAGAACAAATCTAACCCCTTCTGACAAGAAATTTCCTGTGATAAGGGGTCATCTTCGACTCTTCAGTCAAACTGGCGAATGGGAAATACGCTTAGTATGTCCCATCCGCCAGTTCTCGTGTCAGAGCCAAATCTAACCTCTTCTGACAAGAAATTAGGTAGTGCTGCCCTGAGGGTTTGTGTTTGTTTCGCTTGTCCAAGCGACAGCTACGCTGTGGGAAAACTGGGTATTCTGGGGATAGTGGGGATGAGGTCGTGCGTTAGTCCGCGTTGTCGCTATTCTGCGCTTTGCTTTGCATTGCATTGTAGTTTAATGAT
>JAGCKG010000098.1 GCA_017647625.1 Alistipes sp.
CTACAATAACGACCGTATTAAACTAAAATTAAACGGAAAGAGTCCGGTGCAATACCGAACTCTTTACCAATAAATCTATTTAATAATCCGTCCAATCTTTTGGGGTCAGATCACAAGTATGTCCCATCTGGGGCAATTTCTTTATCGAGGTCACATCTAACCCCTTCTGACAAGAAATTGGGTAGTGCTACCCGGAATGTTCATATATCGCTTGGAACAAGCGAAACTATTACTAATTACTCTCTACTAATTACTAATTATTTATGCCCCTTCTGACAAGAAATTTAACTGAAAACTGAAAACTGAAAAGTGTGGTGCGCTTCGCGCGAGATTTAAAAAGGGGCAAAAGGGGCAGAAAAGGGCAGAAAGGGGTGTGTAGGTTGCTTATCCCCTTTGGTCCGCTTTACTCTTGCAACCCTCTAAAACTACCCCTAACAAAAAAAAACGACCCTCAAAAGAGAGTCGTTTTAGTTGGGCTACCTGGATTCGAACCAAGAATGACAGGACCAGAATCTGTAGTGTTACCATTACACCATAGCCCAATGTTTTTGTTTGACGGTGCAAAAGTAGAATATTATTTTGTAATTACAAAGAAAATTGCAAAAAAAATTCATATCTTTGTTAAGATTTTTGCAATTAATAGAATAAAACCATAAAAAACACACTGATTATGAAAAACATCAAGTCGCGTCTTATCATTATGAACTTCCTGCAGTTCGCAGTTTGGGGTTCATATTTAACATCTATGGGAGGCTATCTCTTCGCTGCAGGTTATGGCGAACTAATCGGCTGGTTCTACGCTATGCAGGGCATTGTGTCGATGTTTATGCCTGCGGTTATGGGTATTATTGCAGATAAGTTGATCCCTGCACAGCGACTATTGGGTCTTTGTCACGGTCTTGCAGCAATATTTATCGCCGCTGCAGGTTGCTGCGGACAGAATGATATGCTTTGGCCAATGTTCACGCTGTACTCAATAAGCGTAGCATTCTATATGCCAACACTTGCCCTCTCGAACTCTGTGGCATACACCGTTCTTGAGCAGGGAGGCTACGATACTGTTAAGGCGTTCCCTCCAATTCGAGTATTTGGTACTATCGGCTTTATCGTGGCTATGCTTGTATGTGATTTCGCTGGCTTCCAGTCGAGTCCTGTACAGTTCTTCCAGTGTGCTGTTATCGGTATTGTCTTGGCTGTATATGCACAGATACTCCCTAATTGCCCTGTTAATCGCAATCAGGAGGCAAAGAGTTTCGCGCAACGCTTGGGTCTTGATGCTTTCAAGTTGTTCAAGAATAAGCAGATGGCAATGTTCTTTATCTTCTCGATGTTGTTAGGTGTATCGTTGCAGATTACCAATGGCTTTGCAAATAGTTTTATCACATCGTTTAAGAATATCCCAGAGTTTGCAAATACGTTTGGTGCAAACCACGCGAATGCCCTTATCTCGCTTTCGCAGGTATCCGAGACATTGTGTATTCTACTTATCCCATTCTGCCTAAAACGCTTTGGTATTAAGCGAGTAATGCTTATTGCAATGTTCGCGTGGGTATTGCGTTTCGGCCTCTTCGGTTTGGGAGATCCAGGTTCAGGACTTTGGATGTTTATCCTTTCGATGATTGTATATGGTGTTGCCTTTGATTTCTTCAACATCTCTGGTTCGCTATATGTCAATGAGAATACCAGTGGAGAGATGCGTTCATCGGCACAAGGTCTGTTTATGATTATGACTAACGGTATCGGTGCTACTGTAGGTACACTTGGCGCACAGGCTGTTGTTAACCGTCTTGTGCCAGCGACCGAGAGCGTTGATGGCGTTGTGGTTAATGGTATAAGTGTTGTTGAGGGATGGAGTACCACTTGGCTTGCTTTCGCAGGCTATGCTCTTGTTGTGGCGGTGTTGTTTATGATACTCTTCCGTTACAAGCACGACAGAAACAAGCAGATGAATATCAACCACTAATATGGCACTACAACCTTTAGCCGAGCGTCTGCGCCCACAAGGCTTGGACGACTATATCGGTCAGCGACACCTCGTAGGCGATAATGGCGTTTTCCGCAAATTTATCGCCTCTGGTAGTGTGCCGTCGTTTATCCTGTGGGGACCTCCGGGAGTGGGTAAGACGACACTTGCCAAGATTGTCGCTACGGCTCTCAACCGCCCCTTCTACACACTTTCGGCTGTGACGTCGGGAGTGAAGGATGTGCGCGAGGTTATCGAGAAGGCTAAGAATCAGCACCTCTTCAATGCTCGTCCCGCCTTCCTCTTTATCGATGAGATTCACCGCTTCAACAAGTCGCAGCAGGACTCTTTGCTTGGTGCTGTGGAGCAGGGTATAGTGACACTTATAGGTGCTACAACCGAAAACCCATCGTTCGAGGTTATCTCGCCTCTACTTAGTCGCTGTCAGGTGTATGTCCTTAAGCCTATGGATGATAGCGAACTACAAACGCTCCTCGATCGCGCGCTAAAGACAGATGTAGAACTCCAAAAACGCAATATCGAGGTGCGTGAGACGGAGGCATTGTTCCGCTTTTCGGGTGGTGATGCCCGCAAGTTGCTCAATATCCTCGACATCATAGTAGGTGCTTCGGGCGACGATATCATCATTGATGATGAGCGAGTTACGGAGTGCTTACAACAGAATATCGCGCTCTACGATAAGTCGGGCGAACAGCACTACGACGTGATATCCGCCTTTATAAAGTCGGTGCGTGGTAGTGACCCCAATGCTGCGATATACTACCTTGCCCGTATGTTGGCTGGTGGTGAGGAACCTCGCTTCATTGCTCGCAGATTGGTTATCCTCGCATCCGAGGATGTAGGTCTTGCTAACCCTAACGCTCTGCTCTTGGCAAATGCCTGCTTCGATACGGTGCATAAGATTGGTATGCCCGAGGCGCGTATAACCCTTGCCGAGACTACGATATATCTGGCTACAAGTCCCAAGAGCAACTCTGCATATATGGCGATAAACAAGGCACTTGCAATGGTCGAACACGACACCACCAACCGCCCTGTGCCTCTGCATCTAAGAAATGCTCCAACAAAACTTATGGGCGATATGGGCTATGGTGCAGACTATAAGTATGCCCACGACTTTGCTGGCAACTTTGTACAGCAGGAGTTTCTGCCAGATTCGCTCTCGGGAACACGCTTCTATGTGCCTAACGAGGGTAATGCGCAGGAGCAGAAGATTGCTGAGCGTATAAAGGCATTGTGGGGTGACAAGTATGCCAAATAATGAGTGACAAAATGTCAGTCGTAGGAAAATTGTGGTGGCAAAGTTGCTATTATACCGCTTTGGCATAGTGATTGCCACCAAAAACTTCAAAACAGAAAATATTATTAAAACATAAAAAACGTATAAACTATGGCAGTTAGACCACTTTCAGATCGTGTATTGGTTAAGCCCAATCCCGCTGAGGAGAAGACCGCAGGCGGTCTATTTATTCCAGACACCGCAAAGGAGAAACCACTAATGGGTAAGGTTATCGCAGCAGGCCCTGGCACAGCAGATGTTGCTATGGAGGTAAAGGTTGGCGACACCGTTATGTATGGTAAGTACGCGGGTACAGAACTTAACTACGAAGGTGAGAATTACCTCGTGATGAAGCAGTCAGATATTATTGCTGTTATCGAGTAATAGCGATAACAATTAGTAATTAGCAATTAGTAAAGAGTAATTAGTAATATGGCTAAGGAGATTAAATATAATGTTGAGGCGCGTGAGCTTTTGAAGGAGGGTGTAGATGCGCTATGTAATGCAGTGAAGGTAACACTCGGTCCTAAGGGTCGTAATGTTATCATCGACAAGAAGTTTGGTGCGCCACA
>JAGCKG010000099.1 GCA_017647625.1 Alistipes sp.
ATTATCTCTTATGAGGGCGCAATGCGAGCATTGTAACCGAGTAAAGATAAGGAAGATGTCGAAATAGGCACAAAAGCAACCGAAATAGAATTTCCGAAACAACGAAAACTTTTATACTAATTTATAGAACATCCCTTAAGAATGAAACGATTATTTATATTTATGCTACTCACGCTGTTGGCAATGCCTACAGCAGAGGCAAAGCGTCGCGAGACAGCAGAGGAGATTGAGCGCAAGACACGCAAGTATGAGGGCTGGGAGCAGAGCGTATCGGCACGCTTTGCACTGATATTCTACGATGCAAAGTATATGCAGATTACTGGCGAGCCAGCACAGCGCACATATAGTAGCAAGGCACACATTGGCGGTAGTTTTACATATGGCGGTGGCTACCTTATCAACAACCACTGGCGTGTGGGTGCTGAGATTGGCATACAGCCACAATTCAACTACACCGTAATGCCGGTATATGCTACGGCACACTACTTCTACGGCAAGCGCAAGAACTGCCTGTTCAATTTTGTAAACGTAGGTACCAACGTGCTATTTGACCACGGTATGCGCTTTGGCGGTCTCTATGCTGGCGGTATCGGTTTCCGCTTCCAGGGTATCGATAGTTACAACAAGTTTGATATAATGCTTGGCTATCAACTACTACAGACATCGCCACGCCCAACAATCAAAGAGCCATACGCCTTCGACGCGAAGGATGTGAAGTTGCGCGGTACAAACCAGTCTGTATTTTTGGGTATAAGTTATTCATTTTAAGAGGTGATAAACTATGTTGGGTGAGAACATAAAGGTGGAGATATACGAGCGTCTGATAAAGTGGGGACTTAGCACCCACGCCGCAGAGGTGTTGGATGGAGCGATAGTCATCATATACCTGCTATTGCTACTCCTTGTGGTAAACCTACTATTTCGTTGGGGTGTGATACGCACAACCAACTGGGTGGTAGCACACACAAAGGTTGAGTGGGACAACATTCTCTTTAGCAACAAGGTGTTGAAGCATCTTTGTGGCATCGTAACACCTTTGGTTATCAACATCTTACTTCCAACAGCAATATCTGCACTAAACATCGATCAGGAGTGGTTGGTATCTATTCTACATAAAGGTGTGGAGATATATGTTGTCATCGCCTTCGCACTCTTTATAAACACACTCTTCAAGGCGATATTCTCGATTATGGTACATCGCCCTGCGTGGCAGGGTAAGCCACTGGATGGTCTGCTACAGATTGTGCAAGTTATAATAGCCCTCATCACCGGAATACTTATCGTTGCGATACTTATCGAGCGTTCGCCCGCTGGTCTACTAACAGGTTTGGGTGCTTCGGCAGCGGTAATCTCCTTCATCTTTAAGGATACGTTGCTCGGTCTTGTTGCGGGTGTGCAACTATCGGCAAACAATATGCTCAAGGTAGGTGACTGGATCGAGATGCCTAGTCGTGGTATTGATGGTACTGTTATCGAGGTGTCGCTAACAACAATCAAGGTGCGCAGTTGGGATAACACCATCCAAACAATAGCCCCATATCTGCTTATCAGCGAGCCATTCTCCAACTGGCAGGCGATGCGCGATACGGGAGGCCGTCGCGTGAAGCGTTCGCTAAATATAGATATGACGTCGGTGCAGTTTATGGGCGAGGAGGCGATAACTAAACTTAAGGAGAACGAGGTTATCGCAAAAATCCTGTCTAACATCAAGACCGAGACCGAAGAGGGCGAGATGATTACCAATCTCGACTTGTATATGCGCGTCATAAACCGCTATATAGACCTTCATCCTCGTGTAAATCACACGATGATTGCTATGGTACGCCAACTACAGCCTACCGAGTGGGGTCTACCAGTGGAGTTATACTTCTTTACGGCAGATGTCAACTGGGTGCCATATGAGCATCTTCAGGCAGAGGTTATATCACGCATAATAGCCCTCGCGCCACACTTTGGCATACGCCTTTATCAAGCACCTTCGGGTCAGGACTTCAAAATTAAATAGATAGTATGGGAACTTACGTTGTAGCCGCGGTTGTTATCGTGGCAGTATTCGTCATAGGTTATAGTATAGGTCGCAGAGTGCAGAGCGCAAAGGAGCAAGAGAGACTTCAGAGGCTTACTGTAGAGCGCGATGTGTTGTGTGCCAAGGTGGATGACATAAAGCGCGCGTATGAGCAACAGATAGAGCAGACAAAGGAGTACTCCGAGAGACTTGTTGCGGAACTCAAGGAGATGAACGCCAAGCAGGTAGAGAGCCAGATGGCTATGATACGCGACCAGATGCAGGCTACATCCGAGAGCGTTCTTAAGGCGCGACAAGAGGAGCTTGGAGAGCGCAATATGGAGCAGGTGGCAAAGATTGTAGACCCTATCAACCATAGCCTAAAACTTATGCGCGAGGCGTTGGATAGCACCAAGCGCGAACATAGCGACTCAATGACACGCCTCGATGCTACGATTGAGGCAAATATGCGTAATAGCAAGGAGTTGGGTGAGACTGCCGACCGCCTTACACGCGCACTGTTGGGTAGCGTTAAGGTGCAGGGAAACTTTGGCGAGTTAAAACTCAAGCAACTTCTCGACGACCTTGGTCTGGAGGAGGGTTCGCAGTACACCACACAGCAGGGTCTCATCGACCGCAAGGGCAAGAGTGTACGCAGTACAGATGACAGGCGAATGATACCCGACTTCATCCTCCACTTCCCTAATAACCGCGATGTCATCGTCGACTCCAAGGTGAGCCTTCAGGCATATGAGCGTTATGTGAATGCCGAGAATGAGGTTGACCGTGGTGTTGCACTCAAACAACATATAGCAAGTGTGCGCGACCACGTGCGCTCACTATCATCGAAAGACTACAGCAAGTACCTCGATACCAACTATACGAAACTAAACTTTGTGTTTATGTATATGTTCAACGAGGGCGCGCTAAACCTTGCCCTATTGAACGACACCGCCCTATGGCGCGATGCCTACGATATGGGTGTGCTTATTATGGGTCCGCAGACGATGTATATGAATCTACGAGTACTGGAACTTATGTGGACACAGAGCCGTCAGTTGCACTATCAAGAGAAGATTGTCAACGAGGCGGAGACTATGATCGAGCGCGTGCAACTCTTTGTTGAGCGTTTCGACGATGTGGAGAAGAGTTTCGATGATACGCTCGAATGCTTCCGAAAACTCAAAATACTCACCGCAAATCACGGACAGAGCATCATCACCTCGGCTCGCAATATCATCTCGTATGGTATAAAAGAGGATAAACGCAGGCGTAGTCTTACATCCGTTTATGTCGAGGATGAGGACAACTCGATGATTGGCGAACTCGCTGAAAATAGCGAATCTATGCGCCAAATTTTAGCCACAGACAAAAAAAGTGAAAAAAAATAATAAAAATATTTTTGAACATATTTCACTCATATCTAACAAAACCTTTCATATCTATATTACTGATTGTTATTTAGATAACAACACTATCCGCTTATGCACCAATTAGCACTTTGCATATATTGTTCTGCATATAAATTTTGCTTATAGTGCTATAGTTATTTTTTGTTTGGAATATTGATTTTATCGCTTTATATTTGCACCAGAAACAAGATGATAAGACAATAAAACTATCATCAAAACGAACAAAAAAGAGAAACGGTTTTAATGTATTAGATAATTTAATAGTGGTTAAGTTAATAAAAAGAGTGTAATATGTAAGCGTAAAAATTTAGTAGTGTAAAAAGTTAATAATTGTTTGTGTCCGTGAAGGCTGTCTAATGTTTCATTAGGCAGCCTGAACATTTAATATAGGGTTATAACGATGTTATTTAAGGGTGTATTCGCCTGGAGTAGCAAGAGCCACAACCGATATCTTGCAGTCGGGGACAGCGTTATAGATAGCCGTAATGCAGGAGGCAATGGTTGCTCCCGTAGTCAGTACATCGTCGACAATAAGGATATGCCTGCCTTGTAGTCTATCAGGATGGCAGACACGAAATATATGCTCTACATTCTCCCAGCGCGACGTTCCACTCTTGGTGGTCTGCGATGGATTATTCTCAACACGTCGCACCGAACGTAAATCGACCTTAACATCCATCTCCTTTGCCAACCCTTCGGCTATATATGCCGACTGGTTATAGCCACGTTTAAGAATCTTGATTGGGTGGAGAGGTATCGGAAGGATGAGATCTACATCGTCGTACAATCGCGTATCGCGCAACACCTCGCCATACCAACGACCCATAGTATATGCCAATCGCCACTGCCCGCGATACTTCGAGCGGTGGATAACCTCGCGCCATAGAGGATCGCTATCGTAGAAATAGAGTGCCGAGGCGTGTTGTATCGGAGCAAAAGAACTGAAACGGTCCTTAACGGGATTCTCCTCCTCGAGATAGTAGCGTGTGAGAGGTATCGAGAGGCGACATCGTGTACAAACGTGGTGCGTTTGGCTATCGGCATACCCACCACATATCATACAACTATCGCCACCAAGCATCGTGCTAATAGCGTGGTATATGTTACCAACTATCGACATCAATAATAATCTTTACTCCCCTATACTCCTTGTTATCGGTAGTCTGTCGCACGACATCGGCAATCATACCGCGCGCACGTTGCATTGAGGCACCCACCTCTATCTTTAGAAGCACCTCCGAGCGATGTTCACCACGCAGAATCTCCAAGGCCGAAGATACAGGTCCCATAACACGTCCACCAAACTTCTGGCGCATAAGACCCGCAACATAGTGCGAGGCACGACGCAATAGTTCATAGTCCTCGCATCGTAGCAACAGACGCACAAGATGCGAGTATGGCGGATAACCGAAACTCCTACGCTCGGCAAGTTCCACACGCGCCATAGCGTGATAGTCGCCCAATGCCACAAACTGAATTACTGGGTGTTTAGGCTGTGCCGTCTGGATGATGACACGTCCTCGGTCGTTGTGTCTGCCAGCACGTCCTGCAACCTGCATCATAAGTTGGAAGGCTCGCTCCGTAGCCCTAAAATCGGGGGCAGAGAGTAGATTATCGGCATTGAGGATACCCACCGTAGCGACACCCTCAAAGTCGAAGCCCTTGGTTACAATCTGCGTACCTACCAATATATCAGTATCGCGCGCCTCGAAACGCTCGACAATACTCTTAAACGCACGCTCCGAAGTCGACGTATCGCCATCCAAGCGGTCGACACGAGCATTAGGGAATAGGCGCGAAATCTCCTCAACAGCCTTCTCCGTACCAAAACCCATAAGAGACAAATCCTGCACCTGACAGTTAGGACACTGCGTAGGTGTAGGGATATTATATCCGCAGTAGTGGCACTCCATACGCGATGTAGCCTTATGTTGGGTAAGGGTAACGTTGCAATGAGGGCAACGAGGCGAATAACCACAGGTACGGCACTGAATATATGGTGCGTAGCCTCTGCGATTTTGGAAGAGGATGACCTGGTCGCCACCACTCAAGGCGCGCTCAACATCGAGTATCAAATCTCTATTAAAGTGCGTCTTACGCTCGCCACGCTTGACGGCACGGATAGTATCCGAGACCACCACCTCGGGTAGCACACCATCACCCCAACGCTCCTTGAGTTCGACATAGGCATACTTACCCGATAGCCCGTTAAGATAACTCTCCAACGATGGCGTAGCACTACCCAACACCACCTTTGCACCGTAGATGCGACCCATAACAACAGCCATATCTCGCGCATTATAACGTGGCGACATATCGCTCTGCTTATAGTTGGCATCGTGCTCCTCGTCAACGATTACAAGACCAAGACGAGGCAAAGGAAGGAATACTGATGAGCGCACACCTACGATAAGTTCGCCACCCGCAGATCCTGCCAAACGCAGGAAGGTCCTACCACGACGTAGTGGCGTAAGGCGCGAATGGTAGGTCGTAACACGACCCTCGAATATGCGCTCCAAACGCTCCACAAGTTGTGATGTGATGACAATCTCCGGCACAAGCATCAGCACACTCTCTCCACGCGAGAGCGCATCGGCAATAAGGTGGATATATATCTCCGTCTTTCCAGAGCCTGTGACACCGTGCAACAACGCCACTTTAGACTCGCTATGTGCTGTACGGATAGCCGTAAGCGCAACATTCTGCGCCTCCGAGAGCGTTGGACAGAGGAAGTCTACAACACCCTCATCGCCCTGTATATCGCGCTCCTGGGTAATGATAAGACCCTTATTGCGAAGAGATAGCAGTTGGTCGCTCGAGATATCGAGCAGACGACGTGGCACAAAGCCATCACTATATCCGCGCTCAAGGGCTGAAGCAGAGATAAGGTCGAGTATCTCTGTACGGCGGGGCGCACGACGTGAGTGGCGCGCAACATACTCCGCCAACCCTGTCTCGCTACGCAACTCCTCGCAGAGCGCGATATAACTCTCCTTGGGGAGTTCGATACTACGCTCGTCTATCTCCGCAAAACTGGTTGCAGAAGGTTTGGCAAGCGAGGGCAAAGCCATACGCATAACCTCGCCTACCGTAGTCATATAGTAGTCGGCAATCCACTCCCAAAGTCGCTGTGTTTCAGGACTTATAAGAGTGGTTGTATACTGACGTTTAAGGATAGGTTTTATACGTGGATAGTCGGGGCGTTGGTCGGTGATGCTCCACACTATACCCGTATAAAAACGACTGCTGCCAAATTGCACCACCACAGCGTCACCCACGCCCACACCCAGCGTTTCATCCACCGAAAAGGTGTACATTGGCTGTGCCAGCGGGAGAACTACCTGTGCGTACAACATCGCAGCAGTCTATTTTAAGAAAGATGCTCTATTAGAGCTTGTTCAAAGCATCAAAGCCCTGACCGTAAACACCCATTACAGAGCCAACGGTAAGGAAAGCACTTGGATCCTGCTCTCTTACGAGTTTCAAAATCATCGATGTATCACGCTTACGGCATACCACCATAACCGCCTTTGATGGAGTCTTTGTGTACCAACCCATAGCGTCGATAAGAGTAGCACCGCGGTGAGCCTTGGTGTTAATCATATCTGCCATAGCCTCGTAGTCCTTACAGAAGATCATAATCTGGTTAGACTGCTGGTTACCAGACTGCACAAAGTCTACGGTATAACCGATAACGGCAATCATAATGAAACCATAAATCATACGCGCAAATGCCAACGATGACAATGGCTCGATTGTGGTGAGTTCAATCACATCGGCACTATTGGCAACGGTAACTACGGTTGTAAGGAATACTGACGAGATAAGGATACCACAGTCGGTCATAAGCAACACCTTACCATAACTTACGGTGCGGAACTTATTGATAATCATCGCCACAATATCGGTACCACCTGTTGAGCCACCCTGCATAAATGACACTGCGATACCTACACCGCAAGATGCTGCACCAAGCACAACCAAAAGCAAACGCCAAGCATCAACACCCTTTAGCATATTAACCATCAAGTCAGGCTCAAGGAACGACTCTACAAGGTTAAACATCACAGACATCATAAGGATGCAGTATAGGGTCTTGATACCAAACTTCCAACCCACAATCATAACACCGAGGATAAGAAGCACACAGTTGATGATAAACACCAACGTACCAATAGTAAGAAATCCTGTCACCGAACTTGGGAGAATGGCATTGATAAGTGTCGCCAAACCTGCAGCACCACCACCCATACCACCTGCGGGAAGTACGCACATAAGCCAACCAAAGGCGTAGCAGAACATACCAAAGGTCATCAAGATATACTCCTTGATACCCACAAGAATCGAACGTGAAGAGATAGATACACCCATATCAATTCAAAAATTAGCTAAATAAAAAGTTAATAGCGAAACTAAATATTATATATTTCAACCTCTAAATTTCGCGCAAAAGTACAAACTTTCGCCCAATTCGTGCAACTTTTGTGAACTATTTTAAGGGTTATCCCACAATTTCACAAAAATAGACCCGAGGTATTAGTACCAACAAACTCTCTCTGTACCCATCTTGAATGAGAGGAGACCACCCGCAACAACCTCATCGTGAGTGATATAGTTACGGTTAAGAGCCTTACCATTGAGTTCTACGCTCTGGATGTAGCGCGCCTCCTCGCTGTAGCCCTTACGCTCAACGATAAACTCGCCACCCTTAACATCAATCTCCGCACGGTCAACCATAGGCACACCGATAACATACTTACCCGCAGCAGGCTCTACAGGGTAGAAGCCGAGGGTTGTCATAATATACCAAGCCGACATCTGACCTACATCCTCGTTACCCGAAAGACCATCTACCTCGGTAGAGTACATCGTGTCGCAAATCTCATAGATTAGATCCGCAGCCTTCCAAGGCTCGCCCAACATAGTGTAGAAATAGACAATATGGTGACTTGGTTCATTACCGTGAACATACTGACCGATAAGACCCGAAATATCTGGTGTCACATCCTCACCCTCCATCTTGGTGTCGGCAGTAAAGAGTCCGTCAAGACGCTCGATAGTCTGCTCCACACCGCCAAAGCACTCAACCAAGAGGTCAAGATCCTGTGGCACCAACCAAGTGTACTGCCAAGCATTACCCTCGCAATACTCGTTTGCAATACGCGACGCATTGAATGGGTTAAAGTCCTCTCTCCACTCGCCAGTAGATGACTTACCGCGTACAAAACCAGTGGTTGGGTCGAAGTAGTTCAACCAAGAGTGGCTACGCTGCTCGAGGTATGCCTCCTCGCTCTTACCGAGTTTACGCGCAACCTCAACAGCCGCAGCATCGGCAATAGCAAACTCCATATCGTGAGCGATAGACTCGCCCTGCAAGTCGTTAGGCATATAGCCATACTGCTTACGGTAACGACCACCACGAATATCGTGCATACAAGAGTTGTAGATAGCCTCCCAAGCGCGCTCTGCATCGATGCCCTTGATACCCTTTGCCACAGCATCAGATACTGCAATGATACCTGGAGAACCTACCATACAGCCGTTATCCCAGCCCCAAAGGTGCCAGATAGGAAGGAAGCCCTGCTCATCGTAGATATTGAGCATAGTGTTGATCACATCGTCCATACGCTCTGGATGTGTGATAGTCATCAATGGCAACTTGGTACGATATGTATCCCACAACGAGAATGTTGTATAGGTGTCGTGACCAGGGTTAGGATGCACAACATTATCAGCACCTCGATATGTGCCATCAACATCCGAGAAGAGCGATGGCGCAACATACATATGGTACATACCAGTGTAGAAAATCTCCATCTGCTCATCCGATGCACCATAGATACGAATCTTGTTCAACTCCTTTGCCCACTTTGCTCTTGTCTCCTCGCGCACCTGATCGAACTCCTTTGATGCAACCTCCTCGTTGAAGTTTAGTTCTGCACCCTCTGGACTTGTTGATGATAGAGCCACCTTAACACCAATCTGCTCGCCCTCAGTAGTCTTGAAGTTGATGCGGTAGTAGAAACCATACTCGCCAATAGCCTCAACACTCTCGAAAGGCTTTGAGAACTCTATAACGAAGTACACCTTCTGATTGTTTGACCAACCCCAACTATGACGACGACCTACGATGCGGGTGTCGCTTACAGTCTCGGCAAATAGATCCTCTGGGCGGTCGAAGCAACCACCGTGTACAAGGTCGAGGATGATAGCCGCCTCATCGCTTGCAGGGAAGGTATAGCGGTGTAGACCACCACGCTCCGTAGCAGTCATCTCTGCAACGATATTGTAGCGAGTAAGAGGCACAGAGTAGTAACCAGGCTCTACAACCTCCTGTGAGCGGTCTGCCTCTGACCAGAAGCCAGTGGTATAGTCACCCAAGCGACCACGACCATACTCCACCTCTCCCGTAACAGGCATAAGCGTAACATCGAACAAGTCGCCACAACCAGTACCTGAAAGGTGGGTGTGTGAGAAGCCGATAACGCTATTCTCCGAGTCGTGGTAACCAGAACACCAGTCCCACTCCTGCGTGATGCTGGTAGGACCTACCTGGGTCATACCAAACGGGGCGTTAGCACCCACAAATACGTGACCGTGACCACCAGAACCAATCTTAGGATTTACCGATGCAACATAGTCCATCTTTGGTGTTGCAGAGCATCCTGCAAATATGGCAACAACTGCCATAAGCACAAACAATCTTGCTTTCATTCTATCTAAGTTTTAGTTTTAATATTTTTTCCTTCATTAGTTCGTCGTGCGATATGCGGTAACGATTTATACTCTTATTACCAAGTTTCACCGACTCGATATAGTCGCCACTACCCTGACACTCGATAACGACTGTGCCGTTGGCAGTATCTATCTCCACCTTGTCGAAACGTGGTGTGGTGATAGTGTAGTATGGCTCGCCTGGGCAGTCTGGGTAGATACCCATCATCGAGAATACCGCCCACGCCGACATAGTACCTGTATCGTCATTTCCTGGCAGGCCGTCGGGTGTTGTGGTGTAGTTCTCATCGAGCAGACGCTTCACAAGTTGCTGAGTGCGCCACTCCTCGCCCTTGATACGGCTAAAGAGGTATGGATAGGCTATATCTGGCTCATTTGTAGGATCATACAAACCCTTCTCGAAGATACGCCACAGGCGTTCAGTAAAGAGTTTATCGCCACCCATAATCTTCACAAGACCCTCAACATCGTGTGGCACAAAGAAGGTGTAGTTCCAAGCACTACCCTCGTGGAAGCCTATCGTATTCGAGAAGTTTGCACCCGCCTCTGGGTCGAAAGGTGTGATAAACGCACCATTTATATCTATAGGGCGCAAAGCACCATACTCTTTAGAGTAGTAGTTTTTCCAACCCGAAGCACGCATATCCATCTGCTTTGCAAACTCCTCCTCGCCCATAGCACGCGCAAACTCCGCAAGGGCATTGTCCGCAACATAGTACTCCAAGGCGTGCGATACAGAGTTGTCGCCCGACATATCCTGCGCAAAGAGTCCTACGGGGATATATCCTCGCTCGATATATGAATCGATATCGGGGCGTATAGGGTTGCTCTTACCCTCGGTCGTAGCCGAACGCTTCATAGCCTCGTATGCACCATATACGTCGAACTCACGCAAGCCCTTGAGGTAACTATCCACGATAACTGGTATTGCAGGGTCACCCTCCATAGTAAAGGTCTCTCTGCCGTACAACTCCCAGCGTGGCAACCAGCCCCACTCCTTCGACATATCCACCATCGTGCGCAACATATCTGTCTGCACATCGGGATATACAAGGGTTAGCAACTGGTGCAGATTGCGGTAGGTATCCCACAGCGAGAACACCGTATATCTATCGTAGTCCTTGGCAACACCCGTAGCACCGCTCTCCATCTTGGGGTACTCGCCATTGACATCGCTAACGATATTTGGGTGGATAAGCGAGTGATATAGAGCGGTATAGAATATCGTACGATCAGCATCCGTACCTCCCGAAACACGAATCTTACCCAACGCCTCATTCCACTTATCGCGTGCCAACTCCCTGACATTGCCAAAGCCACGACTACCTACCTCGGCATTCAAGTTCTTGCGGGCATTCTCTATCGAGGTGTACGAGATACCCACCCGCACCTCAACAGTAGTACCAGCCTCAACCTCGCCCAACGAGAAGTAGAAACCGATATCGTTACCCATCATCTCGCGGTTGTAGTTCTCGTACAACTTATACTCGCCACTATCGCCCGACCACTGCGCCTCGATGCCTGTCATCTCGGGTTGCAACTTCCAATAGCCAGTTTTTGAAGCCTGCTTATTGATGCGAACAACAAAGTAGACAGGAAATACTGCCTGATTAGTGTAGCAGAAGGTGCCGAGCAGACGCATACCCTCAACCTCGGTATCGCTAACACGACGTAGCATCGCTCCTGACTCATTCGATAGCGACGTTCCCAAGTCCACGATGATATTAGCCTCGCCACCCTCCAGGAAGGTGTAACGCTCCACCGATGCACGCTCCGAGGCTGTAGCCTCAGCACGCACAGCATACTTCTCGTATGTCGTAGCGTAGTATCCCACCTCAGCAACCTCATCCACATAGGTAGAGCCACGATCGTATCTATCGGGCATTATTGCACCCACCGTAGGCATAGTGATGATAGCACCCAACTCTGGACATCCCACACCACTCAACGCACCGTGAGCAAAGCCCACACTATATCTATTACGAATGTCGTAAGGTGCTGACCACCAACGATTATCCTTATCATATCGATTGAGCGTAGAGCCTGTGACATTAAACGGCACAGTAGCCATCATACCGTGAGGCACAACAGCACCTGGGTGTGTCACCGAGTAGTCAGCAGTACCGATAAATGGGTCTACCCACTGCGACGGTTCTTCGGCTCTTAGCCCCAAACTCACGACAAGGGCAAATAGGGTTAGTATAACTCTCTTCATATAGTAGACTATCTCTTCATTTTTACTACAAAGCCACCACCTGCCGACATCCAAACTCTTAATTCTCCATCGGCAATGGTACTATATTGATATTTCGATGCTACACTCTCATCGTCGAAGTATATCTCTATCTGGCTATACTTCTCGCCCTCCAACGTTAGCACTACCTCGCGTGCAGTGTTACCATTAAGACCTGCGATGTAAATTGCATCATCACACTCGCGTCGCATAACGATATACTCGCCAATAGCACCCTCAAGGCACTCCTTCGTACTCCACGTCGTAGGCATCTGCGCCACAAAACGGGTGTAGTCAGGCTCGCGTTCGTAGTTTGTAGGTGAGTCGCAGAGCATCGTTAGCGGAGCATCGTAGACAACATACATAGCCAACTGATGACACCTTGTACCCTGACTCATAGGTCGCGAGTAATCGGGGCGATAGTCACCTATGTGGGCATTACGCATAGCACCCTGAGTGTAGTCCATAGGACCTGCCGTACCACGGATGAATGGTATTGTCACATCGTAGGTTATCTGGTCGTGTTCCACACCGAGCCACTTCATAGTCTCAAGACCGTGAACACCCTCAAAATTGATGGCATTAGGATATGTGCGATTAAGACCCGTAGGCTTGTAAACACCGTGATAATCAACGAGCAACTTATATTTTGACGCTATCTCGGCAAGGTCGTAGACAAACTCCACCATCTCTTGGTCATCCCTATCGAGGAAGTCCACCTTGAAGCCCTTAACGCCCATCTCGGCATAGTGCTTACATATGCCCTCGATATCTCTATTCAACGCCCAATATCCTGCCCATAGGATAATACCCACGTTGCGCACCTTGGCATAGTCGACCAACTCCTTTATATCAATCTCTGGCACTACCTGCATAAGGTCTGCCTCAAGATTTACCGACCAACCCTCATCAAGAATTACATACTCGATGCCGTAACGAGAGGCAAAGTCGATATAATATTTATATGTCTCGTTGTTGATGCCAACCTCGAAGTCGACACCCTCAAGACCCCAGTCGTTCCACCACTCCCAAGCAACCTTACCACCCTCTATCCACGAGGTATCCTTGATGCGACTATCATCGGCAAGTCTCCACACAAGATTTTGCTCGGCAAGCGACCTATCATCCTCGCCTATTGCCACCATACGCCAAGGGAAGGCTCTTCCACCATCACACTTTGCAATATAGGCGTGGCGCGACTTAACCATACCCTGCAACATATTGTGACCACCCTGCTCTACATCCTTTGGACGTGGCGCAAACTCCGTATCAAGGACTCCATCGCCATCCCTGTTCGAGAAGAACATTCCTGGATAATCTTCAAGGTTTGCCTCTGATATCCAAAGTTTTAGTCCATTGCGTTCAACGACAACTGGCGCAAATATCAATCTGCGCCAATCGATATCCTTGATTGTGGTATAGTCGTAGATATTCTCGAACGATGTCTCATACTGTGTAGCATAGTCCGTAGTGGCATCGGGACGGTAGTTAGTATATGGTACCCACGCCATATCATCCCCCACAAAGGCAAACTCCGCAACCTCGTCCACAACCTCATACTCTCCTCTGCAGTTTGAGATAAAACGATATGCCACGCCCTCATCATAGGCACGCAACTCAAGAGCATAACCATCGAACTTAACAACGGCACTATTATACTCATCGGTTTGGCGGTATTTCACTCTCGCCTTATCGTAGCCTACGCCCCAAGTACCTCTGCTTGTTGTCATCGAAAGGCGTGACGGAGCGACAACCTCAACACCACAATGTGATGCCGACCATTTCAGTTCTCTCTTATCTAAATCAAGCAGTATGCTATTATTTTCCGAAGGCGATGTCACACAAACACCCTTATCAACACATATGGCGGTAGCAGTCTGTGCCTCAACACTAAAGCACAGCAACATCATCACACATATCGTAAGTAGTCGTCTCATCTTTTATCGTTTTTCGGCTGTTGATAGCAATCCGCACGCCGCCTCTATATCCTCGCCACGCGAAGCACGCAACGTGGTCTGTATACCGCGCTTGGTAAGCGTATCCCTAAACTCGATGATGCGCTCCAACTCGGGCGAGAAGAATGGAGAATCGGGAATCTTATGGAAACGGATAAGGTTGATACGACACTTTATGCCGTCGAGTAGGCGCGAGAGCTCCTTGATATGGCGCATCGAGCAGTTCATACCCTCCAACACAATATACTCGAACGAGACACGACGCTGGTGGGTAAAGTCATAACGACGTAAGATGTCGCACACCTCACGAATAGAGTAACTATTCTCAATAGGCATAATCTCCTTGCGCTCCTCGGGGAAGGGGTTGTGCAACGACACCGCGATATGCACCTTCGACTCATCAAGAAGGCGTGGCAGGGTCTTGGCAACACCCGCTGTAGATACCGTAATACGCGTTGGCGACCACGCCATACCCCACTCCGACGTGAGAATATCGAGCGTGCGCAACAGATTGTCTATATTATCCAAAGGCTCACCCATACCCATAAACACAAGGTTTGTGAGGCTATCACGCTCTGGGATAGATAGCACCTGGTTAATAATCTCGGTAGCAGAGAGATGATGACGAAAGCCCATACGACCTGTAGCGCAAAATTTGCAACCCATCTTACATCCCGCCTGCGATGATACACATAGGGTCATACGCTCACCATCGGGGATAAGTGCCGACTCGATATACTCGCCTTGCGAGGTACGGAAGAGGTACTTCTTCGTTCCATCCTGCGACACCGAGACCTTCAACGGTGCAGAGAGACCCAAAGTGCAATGTTCCTTAAGTCTCTCGCGCGCCACCTTCGAGAGGTCGGTCATCGCATCTATATCTGTCACGAAACGAGTGTATAACCATTTGGCTATCTGTTTAGGGGCAAAACGAGGCAAGTCGAGCGACTCACATATAGTCTTCAACTGCTCCAACGATGCTCCGTATAACTCTATCTTTTTGGTTTCAGCCATAACTCGCGCAATATAATATCGACCACAAAGTTAGTAAAATTTAAATATTTTTAGGACGAATATTACATTTTTTAGAAATTTATGTATATCTTTGCGTAGTGTAGTGCGCGTATGTAGGTGCTACAACCAGCGTAAGTAATTAAAAACTAAAAAATTAACTATAAATGGAGATTAAGAAATCACCAAAAGCAGATCTTCAGGATAAGAGAATGCTTTTCTTGCTCTTTGGTCTTGTAATTGCATTGGGTGTTACAGGACTCGCTTTTTCTATCAACTCAAAGCCTACAGCAGGTGAGTACACACCACCTAAGCGCGAGACTACCGAGATGGAGCAGATTGACAACACTCGTCAGGACCAGCCAGAGACACCACCTGAGCAACAGAAGGCACAGGCACAGGTTGTAACAGATGTCCTTAACATCGTATCTAACGACCAGAAGATTGAGACTAACATCGTCTTCGTTGAGGATGCTGATGACTTCGCAGATTTCGAGATGATCATCGAGGAGAAGGAGGAGGATATCGTTGAGGAGGAGATCTTCTTCACCGTAGAGGAGATGCCTAAATTCCGTGGTGGCGGTCTTCCAGAGTTCCGTAACTGGGTACAGCAGAACGTAAAGTATCCACAGATTGCTCTTGAGAATGGTATTCAGGGTAACGTGGTTGTTCAGTTCGTTGTAGGTCCAGATGGTAAGATGACCAACTTCAAGGTTCTTCAGTCACCAGATAAGACTCTTGCTGATGCAACTATCGAGGTATTGAAGAAGGCTAACGAGATGAAGAATGGTTGGAAGCCTGGTAAGCAGCGCGGTAAGCCAGTAAAGGTATCATTTACTCTTCCTGTTGCGTTTAAGATCCAAATCTAATAAACCACGCAGACTTAAATGGGCGCGTCCAACAATCTATGTGGACTCGCCCATTTTTATTACAAGTAACACAGCAGATGAAAGAAGAATTAGAGAAGCCAAAGGGCAAAAGTAAAGAGCCTATACCTACTGTCGAGGAGCGCGAAACTCGCGCTGTGCTTGTTGCAGTTATTCGCGACAGCCAAAACCCCGATACCGCACAGGAGTATCTCGATGAGTTGGAATTTTTGGCAGAAACAGCAAATATAAAGAGCGTAAAACGCTTCACTCAGCGACTCCCACAGCCACTATCAAAGATATATATAGGTCCAGGTAAACTTCAGGAGATTGCCGAGTGGTGCAAGGAGCAGGAGATAGATGTTGCCATCTTTGATGATGAACTATCGCCCGCGCAGACACGCAACATCGAGCAGGCGATGCCGTGCAAGATTATGGACCGTACACGCCTTATCCTCGACATCTTTATGTCGCGCGCGCAGACAGCATACGCAAAGACACAGGTGGAACTTGCTCAAAACGAATATCTATATCCACGCCTTACGGGTATGTGGACCCACCTTGAGCGTCAGCGTGGTGGTACAGGTACTCGTGGTGGTGCTGGTGAGCGCGAGATCGAGACCGATAGACGTATCGTACGCAACCGTATCGCTAAACTCAAGGAGGACCTCAAGAAAATTGACCGCCAGATGGCAGTACAACGCTCCAACCGAGGTAATATGGTGCGCGTAGCATTGGTGGGATATACCAACGTGGGTAAGTCTACCCTTATGAACCTGCTATCGAAGAGCGAGGTCTTTGCCGAGAATAAACTCTTTGCAACTCTCGACACTACGGTGCGTAAGGTGGTATTCGACAACCTGCCATTCCTTATGTCCGACACCGTAGGTTTCATTCGCAAACTCCCTACCGAACTTATCGAGTCGTTTAAGTCGACCCTCGATGAGGTGCGCGAAGCTGATTTGCTACTACACGTTGTCGACATCTCGCATCAGGGCTTCGAGGATCAGATTGCCGTTGTTAAGCAGACATTGGCTGATATAGGCGCGGGCGACAAGCCAACGTTCCTTATCTTCAATAAGATTGATGCCTACACATATACCCCAAAGGAGGAGGACGACCTTACACCTATAACCAAGGAGAACCTCTCGTTGGAGGATTTGAAGAAGAGCTGGATAGCCAAGGCAAACACCCCTTGTATCTTTATCTCGGCACGCGATAAGACAGGCGTTGACAAACTACGCTCCGACCTATATGGTATGGTGCGCGAGATACACGCTGGTCGTTATCCATTTAACAATTTCCTATATTAATATATATAATGTAATTCATATGGGCGTAAAAATACTAAACAAGGAGAACTCCATTCTCAATAAGTTCCTTGCAGAGATGCGAGATAAGGGCATCCAGAAGGACTCTATGCGCTTCCGTCGTAATATGGAGCGCGTGGCAGAGATTATGGCATACGAGATATCTAAGAAGTTGAACTACAAGACCAAGATGGTGGAGACACCTCTCGGCATCGCTGCCGTAGAGTCTATCAGCGACAAGGTTGTCATCGCCACTATCCTACGCGCGGGACTACCATTCCACCAAGGCTTCCTCAACTACTTCGATGATGCCGATAATGGCTTCGTGTCAGCATACCGCAAGAGTCGTCCCGATGGCTCGTTTATCGTGGATGTGGAGTATGTATCTACCTCGGCACTTACGGGTAAGACTCTCATCCTTGTAGACCCTATGCTTGCAACAGGCACATCATTGATGTTGGTATACGACGCTCTTATCCGTCGCGCTGGCGAGCCTGAGCATACCCACTTCGCAGCAGCCTTCGCCTCGGAGCAGGGTGTGGACTACGTCCTCAAGCACACCAACCCAGAGCGATGCACACTTTGGTGCGCTGCTGTCGACGAGGAGCTCACATCCAAGTCATACATTGTCCCTGGCATTGGCGACGCTGGCGACCTCGCCTACGGCGAAAAGTTGTAATCGGAGAAGCGAGATAACAAGACTATTTTTTTGAGGCTACAACGAACATTGTTTACAATAAATTTGTATATTTGTAGTCCGAATAAATTCAATATTGATATATGCTTACACTAAAGCAATTACGAGAGAACAAGGCTGAGGCTGTACGTCGCTTGCAGAAGAAGGGCGTGGAGGCAGAGCCTATCATCGCACGCATCGAGGAACTCGACGATAAGCGCAAGGCACTACAGAACGAGTTGGACAACTGTCTTGCAGAGCAGAATCAGGCTGCCAAGCAGATTGGTATGCTTATGGGCAAGGGTCTCAAGGATGAGGCCGAGGCAAAGAAGCAGGAGGTGGCACAACTCAAAAACCGCTCTAACGAACTTAAAGAGGAGTCGGAGCGTGTGGCAGAGGAACTTCAGAATGAGATTGTAAAACTCCCTAACTTCCCTGCTGACATCGTACCAGAGGGTCGCACCGCCGAGGACAACGTGGTAGTGAAACTTGTGGAGAACTACACCGAGATTGCAGGCGATGCCCTACCACACTGGGAACTTGCCAAGAAGTACGACATCATCGACTTCGACCTTGGCGTTAAACTTACTGGCGCAGGCTTCCCTGTATACAAGGGCAAGGGTGCGCGTCTACAGCGAGCATTGATTAACTACTTCCTCGACTGCAATACAAAAGCTGGTTATCAGGAGGTTGAGCCTCCAATTATGGTAAACGAGGCTTCAGGCTTCGGCACTGGTCAGTTGCCAGATAAGGAGGGTCAGATGTACCACGCTACAGCAGATGGTTTCTACCTTGTGCCTACAGCAGAGGTGCCTGTAACAAATATCTTCCGCGATGTCATCCTTGAGCAGAGCGAGTTGCCTGTAAAGATGACTGCTTACACCCCTTGCTTCCGTCGCGAGGCTGGCTCATATGGTAAGGATGTGCGTGGTCTTAACCGTCTACACCAGTTCGACAAGGTGGAGATCGTGCAGGTGGCACACCCAGATAAGTCATACGAGGCCCTTGATGCTATGGTAGCACACGTAGAGTCTATCGTTGCTTCGCTCGGCTTGCCATACCGCATATTGAGACTTTGCGGTGGCGATATGTCATTCACATCGGCTCTTACATACGATTTCGAGGTTTACTCGGAGGCGCAGAAGCGTTGGTTGGAGGTATCGTCGGTATCTAACTTCGAGTCGTTCCAGGCAAACCGCCTAAAGTTGCGCTATCGTGATGATAACAGAAAGACACAGTTGGCACACACATTGAATGGCTCATCTCTTGCATTGCCTCGTATCGTAGCAGCATTGCTTGAAAACAATCAAACCGAGGATGGAATACGTATCCCAGAGGTGTTAATTCCTTATACAGGTTTTGATTTTATAAAATAATTACTATATTTGCATCGAATTAGTGTGAAACACTCATTAAAAACAAAGTAATATGGCTTACAAAATTTCAGATTCTTGCGTTGCATGTGGTACATGTATCGACGAGTGCCCAGTTGAGGCAATTTCAGCAGGTGACATCTATGTAATCGACCCAAGCAAGTGTATCGACTGCGGTACTTGTGCTGGTGTTTGTCCATCAGAGGCTATCGCTCCTGAGGCATAATCCATTACATTCAACAAAGAACAAGGCTACCTTTCGAGGGTAGCCTTGTTTGTTTATAGGGGAGAGGGAAAAGTGAAGTGAAAAGTGAAAACTGAAAACTGAAAGGTAAGGTGTCTGCGACGCATATTTAAAGTGAAAGGTTTTTTAAGGGTGGTTAAGGGTTATTAAGGGTTATTAGGGGTGTAAAACAATTAGTAATTAGTAGAGAGTAATTAGTAATAGTTAAAAGTCTGCGACTTTTTGCGCAGAAGATGGGGATGCTGGGGAGTATGGGTAGAGTGGGTATTATGGGGAAGCGCGAGCATCATTAAACTACAATGCAAAGCGCAGAATAGCGACAACGCGGACTAACGCACGACCTCATCCCCACTATCCCCAGAATACCCAG
>JAGCKG010000100.1 GCA_017647625.1 Alistipes sp.
ACAGCGTTTTTTGCGAGATTTTGCCATAAAAATAGAGATTAGTAGAAAACGTTTTCTACTAATCTCTAAATTATCGCTGTAATTTGCAAATAATCAGCTAATTAAATTTTATCCCAAGCGCCGCTTTTTGCATCATTACCATTTGTTTTAGTGTTATCAGAGATTAGTTTACACCACCTGCTACACCGCGCTTATCAAGGATGGCGTAGTCGCCACTATATGTTACGATATACTTATCTTTAGCATCCTTGAACACAACCTCCAACTTTACCAAGTCGTCAGTAACAGTGAGTGTAGCCTCCTCGAATACTCGCTCATCAATCTCAAAACCAGAGTTGTCATACTCCTTATAGATTGAGAATTTGCCAAACAATGAGTTTGCTACGCCACCATTATCAGTGAGTGTATATACACCATTTGGAATACGGATGTTGTTATAGTCTGCAGGACGCTCGCTTGCATAGATGTCGAGGAAGTACTTCCATCCTGGTGCGTAGAGAGGATTGTTAGCATCGTAGTCGCTTGATGAGAGCGCAACGTAATAGTTGTAGTTAGCACCTGCGTAGTCGCCATAGTATTCGCCAATTAGGTATGGTGCAGTTTCCTCAATCTCGTTCTGTGCAACCTTTGCAGTTTGAGTAACAGTGAGATTTGCGCTTGATTCGCCATAGGTAACGGTGATAATACCTACGCGCTCCTCATATAGATCGTTCGCTGTTGTAGAGAAGGAAATTTTGGCATCAGTATAAGTGAATGAGTGTATCCATTCTACATTGGCTGTAGCCTCAACAGAAAGATCATTAACAGGATTCTCGATGCTATATGAAATAGCATTCATACCATTGCCACTACCAACAGTAATGCTATCCTTTGCAAGGATGACCTTTGAAGTTGGTGCTGATGGTTTATTGTCATCAGATGAATCACTACAAGATGTCGCAACAAATGCGCATAGTGATAAAAGTAGGAGTAGTTTTTTCATAATTTTGTTATTTTTTTGGTTGATAAATTATTTCTCAATGTCAAGTGTGATTGTATATGTAGTGTTAGGCTCGAACTCTGCGTTGTAGATTAGGATAAAGTTCTCATCAACCACAGCATCCCACATCTCACCCTCGGCCAAACGAGGGTTGTTAAGACGCTCTGGGAAGAAGTAATTGAAAGGCAGGTCAAGAACGTGTTCCTGCTTGAACTTATCGCCACGCATACGCTCCAACGAGAAATTCTCGGCAGTGGTGATAGTGATTATGTATTTGCCACCCTTTATCTTTGTCGTGATGTTGTAGTCGCGCTCGCTATCTACGCTCTGTAGGCGTACATCCCACTTAGGGTCGCCATAGTATGCCAATACATCGCGATCGTGCCAAAAACCTACCATATCCCAGTCGGCAGGAGCATCCAAATCTACATCACGACCAAGACTCTCGGATAGGCGTTCAGATGCACAGGTTAACTCCTCTCTCCATCCTTCGCAGTAGTTGTAACTCTCGTTAAGAAGGTCTGGTGTCCATAGGCTGTGCTGATGTAGAAAATCTTGCTGATTCATATATACAGCCTCGGCAAGTGTATATCGGTCGGGCGATGTAACCCAATACTTGAGTGCACCCCAGCCAGCACGACCGTGCCAAGTGGTTACCACATATCCAAGCATAGTAGCCACATTCGAGCCATTCATCCACGCGGCTGCCATACTCTCGCGAGTGTTGTTCATATCGCCAATAAGGCAGTTGCCTACAGCGGTATATACGCGACGCTTACCCGACTCGTTTATATCTCTCTGCTCATCGGTAAAAATATTGTGAGCATATAACTTGCCGTCGCGAGGCTTGATATGTCCCAACGAATAGGGCATCTCAAGGTTTTGCTGTGTGGCGTGGGCTGCTGTGACAATAAGGTCTGGGTCGATAGTCTCGTACAACTCGCAGAACTTGCCAAGTACCTCCTCTTTCTCTACCATTGCGGTCACAATATCGCCATCACGACCATTTTTATAACCCCAAAGGCCGCGTGTGTGGTCATCGACCCAAGCGTAGTTATCAAACCACTTTGCAGAGTTTAGTTCCATAATCGTTGCAACGGCATCCTTAATAAGTAGTGGCTCGGTGCTGTTGTCGACCATACGCATAGTGGCACTCGCGTCGTAGCCAGTGATAATACCCCAAAGGAAATCACCATAGATGTCATCATCTACTTCGCGACACAAGGTGTGCAGGTCGATAACGTAGTCTCTACCGATATTCTCAGGTTTGTCGACAATAGCAACATAGCGAGGATATGCCTCGCGTATCTGCTCCAAAGCCTCACGAGGTGCTGTGGCAAAGGTAATGACATCGGCATCGTGCTTCTCGGCTATGGCATCTGCCACCTCCGCCCACTCGACATCCTGCATAACGCACTCCGAGGCGATAACCAAGTAGTCGCTCTTGTTGCGATCGCCACTGGTGGCAACATAATACATTACAAGACCGAATATGATACAGATAATAGTATATATGAACTTATGTCGTGTCATCGTTACTCTCTATTAATAAGTGAACGGATATTCTCGATAAGCATACCTACAGCAACAGAGTTGAAACCACCCTCTGGGATGATAACATCAGCATAACGCTTCGATGGCTCAACAAACTCCTCGTGCATAGGCTTTACTGTTGTGGTATACTGGTCGATAACTGACTGCATAGTACGACCGCGCTCGCATACATCGCGCAATATACGGCGTGCAAGACGAAGATCCGCATCGGTATCCACAAATACCTTGATATCCATCAAATCGCGCAACTCCTTATGCTCGAAGATAAGGATACCATCGACGATGATAACCTTCGAAGGCTTGACCAATACTCGCTCGTCGGTGCGGTTATGCTCCACGAATGAGTATACTGGGTGTTCGATAGGAACATTTGACTTCAATGCGCGGATATGCTCTACAAGCATATCGGTGTCGAAGGCTGCAGGGTGGTCGTAGTTTAATTTTGTGCGCTCCTCGTAGGTTAACTCTGGGTGGGCCTTATAGTAGTAGTCGTGACATAGCGTTGCTACGTCGTCATCCTTAAATGCCTCTTGTAGTCGTTTTACAAGTGTAGACTTTCCCGAACCTGTGCCACCTGCAACACCAATGATAGTTACTTTCATACTTTATTTATAATTAAGGGTTGCACCAAAAGCACAACCCTATATCAAGTCTATTATGCATCAATATTGGCGTAGTGTGCATTCTTCTCGATAAACTCACGTCGTGGCGGTACCTCATCACCCATAAGCATTGAGAAGATGTGATCTGCCTCGGCTGCGTTCTCAACAGTAACCTGACGCAAGATGCGAGTGTCTGGGTTCATTGTTGTATCCCACAACTGCTGTGCGTTCATCTCACCAAGACCTTTGTATCGCTGGATGTGAACACCCTTTGAGCCAAACTCTGTAGTAATCTCATCGCGCTCCTTATCGGTCCAGCAGTAACGCTCCTGCTTGCCCTTCTTAACAAGGTACAATGGTGGGGTAGCGATGTAGATATGACCATTCTCGATAAGGGCCTTCATCTTGCGGAAGAAGAAGGTAAGCATCAATGTTGCGATGTGCGAGCCATCGACATCGGCATCGGTCATAATGATGATCTTGTCGTAGCGGAGTTTCTCAAGGTTTAGTGCCTTGCTATCCTCAGCAGTACCAATAGAGACACCAAGAGCAGTAAACATATTCTTAATCTCCTCGTTCTCCCACATACGATGCTCCTGTGCCTTCTCCACGTTCAAAATCTTACCGCGAAGAGGCATAATTGCTTGGAAGTTGCGGTCGCGACCCTGCTTTGCAGTACCACCCGCAGAGTCTCCCTCGACGAAGAAGATTTCAGCGATGGAACGATCACGGCTTGTGCAGTCAGCCAACTTGCCAGGAAGACCAGCACCTGAAAGCACCGTCTTACGCTGTACAGCCTCGCGAGCGTTGCGTGCTGCGTGGCGCGCCTGGGCTGCAAGGATAACCTTCTGTACGATAGCCTTTGCATCTTTTGGATTCTCCTCGAGGTAGTTGCTTAGTGCTGCCGACATAGCGCGGTTTACAGCACCTGCAATCTCGTCGTTACCAAGTTTTGTCTTGGTCTGACCCTCGAACTGAGGCTCTGCAACCTTAACTGATACTACAGCAGTAAGACCCTCGCGGAAGTCATCGCCGCTGATGTCGAACTTCAACTTTGCCAACATACCGCTATCCTCAGCGTACTTCTTAAGAGTACGAGTAAGGGCTGAACGGAAACCAGTAAGGTGAGTACCACCCTCGATGGTGTTGATATTATTTACATAGGAGTGAACGTTCTCAGAGTATGAGTCGTTATACTGCATAGCAACCTCCACTGGGACACCACTTTCCTCTGTGTCGAGATAGATGATATTCTCGATAATCTTCTGACCGCGTGTGGCATCAAGATACTCTACAAACTCCGAAAGACCGTGCTCCGAATAGTAGTGGTTTGATAATGGGTTGCCCTCCTCATCCTTAACACGCATATCGGTAAGGGTAAGGTGGATGCCCTTGTTAAGGAATGCCAACTCGCGAAGACGGTTAGCCAAAATCTCATACTTATACTCTGTGGTGAGTGTGAAGATTGAACCATCTGGCTTGAATGTGATGGTAGTACCACGATCGTCGCAGTCGCCAACAACTTCTACTTGAGATGTTGGAGTACCCTTTGAGTATGTCTGCTTGTAGATCTTACCACCTCGGTGAATCTCTGCAACAAGGAGCGTAGAGAGCGCATTAACGCAAGATACACCCACACCGTGCAAACCACCAGATACCTTATAACTACCCTTGTCGAACTTACCACCAGCGTGGAGTACAGTAAGTACAACCTCCAATGCAGACTTGCCCTCCTTCTCGTGCCAGTCTGTTGGGATGCCTCGACCATTATCCTTTACAGATATAGAGTTATCCTCGTTGATGGTAACGTAGATATCTGTACAATATCCTGCTAATGCTTCATCGATTGAGTTGTCCACAACCTCATATACGAGGTGGTGGAGACCCTTCTCACCAATGTCGCCAATGTACATCGCGGGGCGTTTGCGTACTGCTTCCAAACCCTCAAGAACTTGGATATTCGACGCCGAATACTCCTCCTCGTGTTTCATCACTTTTTCCTGTTCGGTACTCATATTTATGTAATATTTATATATTCTATATAAAACGCACAAAGATACATATTAAATCTCAAAAATCAAAGCAAACAACCAATTATTTTGCATTGTCGCGACGATAAGAAATATCTCCTAAAATCGAATAATCGTTGCTATAATCTTATTCATCTTTGATATTATACCATTCGGTAAGAAAATATGACAAATAGGAGGTGTGATGTTGCGATTTTGAAGAGAAATTCCTATATTTGTACAATTATGGAAGGTATTAAAAATATAGTTTTCGACCTTGGTGGCGTAGTCTTTGCGCGTGATCCAAGAAAGTTTGAGAGGGAGTTCATTGAGTTCTTCTCCTATATTATGTTGCCTGAAATGCCACATTTCTGGGAGGAGTATGATAGGGGAGTTTCGACGTATGAGAGAGTGATTAATGACCTCGCGGAGTATAATAATTGCGACAAGGAACTGGCTGAACACAACCTGCGTCGCTCGATAGTCACACAAGAGGAGATTCCAGCAACAAAGAACCTTATAGCAGATCTAAAGGGAGCTGAATACAAACTTTATGTACTGTCGAATATGTCGTTGGATTTCATAGAGTTCCTGCGAACAAAGGATGTCTATAAGTATTTCGATGGCGAGGTGGTGTCGTGTCACGAAAAGGTGGTGAAGCCCGATGCTGAGATTTATAAAATTCTCGTCGATAGATATGAGCTAAACCCCGAGGAGACGCTCTTTATAGATGATAGAAAGAGCAATATCGAGGCAGCACAAAATGAGGGTATCTATGGTTACCATTTCAATGCCCGCGACCCTCAGTCGAGTTGCGACGAACTACGAAAGATGCTATTAAACGAGTAATAACCTATAATATTAAATAGTATGACATTTAACCTTAGATTGGAGTATCAGACTGCATACGGCGAGGACTTGTATGTGGTTGTTGGTGCTGAGAAGGAGAAGGCGTACCCTATGCACTATGTTTGCGATGGTGTGTGGAGTGTAGAACTGAAGCTCCCAGCCTCTGCCGAGATCGCATATCGCTATGAGGTGCGTTACGGTGAGCAGGTTGTACGCAAGGAGTGGGGTGATAAGCACCTATTGAAAGTAGATAAAAAGACTACAAATGTACGTGTATTGGATCGTTGGTACGATATGCCTAACGATCGCTCGTTCCACTCATCAATGTTTACCGATGGTGTTTTCCACCGCGAGAAGCCAAAGAAGATACAGGATGCTGCAGAGGGTTACCTATCCGTAAATGCAGATATCGCTGTTGTTCGCACATCACAGCACGTTGTGATGGTTGGCGAGGGCAAGGCTTTGGGTAACTGGGATGTGAAGAGGGGTGTTGTGATGACCGACGCTGGCTTCCCAATTTGGAATGCTCGTATCAAGGCACCAAAGGGTGCTTTTGCCTATAAGTTTGTGATTGTAGATACCGCATCTGGCGATGTGGTGGCTTGGCAGTCGGGCGATAACTACTACTTCAGCGATGCTGTTCGCGAGAATGAGGCTTTGGTGTTGGCTCCAGTACACCCAGAGTTCCAGATGACACCTTGGCGTGGTGCTGGTGTTGCTATCCCAGTATTCTCGCTACGCTCTAAGTCAAGTTTCGGCGTTGGTGAGTTCAACGATATCCGCTTGATGGTAGATTGGGCTAAGTTGACTGGTCAATCAATCATCCAGATTTTGCCTATCAACGACACCACAATGACTGGTACTTGGCAGGACTCATACCCATATAACGCTAACTCTACATTTGCTCTACACCCTCAATTCCTACACTTGCCTGCTGTTGGCGAACTAAAGGATAAGGAGGTTATGGCGCGCTTTGAGGCTTTGGGGAAGGAACTTAATGGCTTGGCAGAGGTTGACTACGAGCGTGTTAACAACGCTAAGAATGAGTATCTGCACCTTATCTTTGCTCAGGATGGCAAGAAGACCTTAGCGTCGAAGGAGTTTAAAGCCTTTATGTCTGCAAACGAGGAGTGGTTGCGTCCATACGCTATCTTCTGCGCTTTGCGTGATGAGAAGGGTACTCCAGACTTCAGCCGTTGGGGAGCAATGGCTAAGTATACTAAGGCGAAGGCTACAAAATATGAGAAGGAGAATGCAGAGGCTGTGGCTTACCACTGCTTCGTGCAGTTCCATCTATCAAAGCAGTTGCGCGAGGTGCGTGACTATGCACACGCTAACGGTGTAGTTTTGAAGGGTGATATTCCAATCGGTATCTCACGCACAAGTGTTGATGCGTGGGTATATCCAGAGTTGTTTAATATGGATTCATCAGCGGGTGCTCCACCAGATGATTTCTCTGTTATGGGTCAGAACTGGGGTTTCCCAACATACAACTGGGTCAAGATGGCCGAGGATGGTTATGCTTGGTGGAAGGCTCGCTTCGTGAAGATGGCAGAGTACTTCGATGCATACCGTATCGACCATATCTTGGGTTTCTTCCGTATTTGGGAGATTCCGCTGAATGCTGTAAACGCTTTGCTTGGCAACTTTAACCCAGCATTGCCATACTCTTACGAGGAGATTGCTTCATACGGCTTCAGATTTGAGAACTGGCACGTTGGCAATGTTGCCGAGAACGATAACGTATTGTTTGTAGAGGATAGACACCAGCAGGGTAAGTTCCACCCACGCATCACAGCATACAATACTGACTGCTATCGCTGGTTGTCGGATGATCAGAAGGAGGCATACAACCGCTTGTATAACGACTTCTTCTATCGTCGTCACAACGACTTCTGGAAGTGGGAGGCATTGAAGAAGTTGCCACCACTTACCGAGGCTACAAAGATGCTTGTTTGCGGTGAGGATCTTGGTATGATTCCAGACTGTGTGCCATCGGTTATGGGTGGTGAGCAGATTCTATCACTCGAGATTCAGCGTATGCCAAAGGATCCAAAGGTGGAGTTTGGCACAACATACGACTATCCATACCTCTCAATATGCACTACAGGTACTCACGATATGAACCCATTGCGTGCTTGGTGGGAGGAGGATCGCGGTGTTACACAGCGTTTCTATAACCACGTACTTGGTGCTTGGGGTGAGGCTCCTTACTTCTGCGAACCTTGGATTTGTGAGCAGGTTGTGGCTATGCACCTTAAGTCTCCAGCAATGCTCACCGTATTGCCTTGGCAGGACTGGGTCGCTATGGATGGCGAACTACGTCGCGAAAACCCACACGATGAGCGTATCAACGTACCTGCTAACTCGCGTCACTACTGGCGTTATAGAATGCATTTCACACTTGAAGAGTTGCTTCAGTCTGAAGAACTTAACAAGTTGATTAAGCAGAAGATTGCCGAGTCAGGAAGATAGTTAAAAATTAGGATATACACCAACCAATTGGGGCTGTTGAACTTTATGGTTTGACAGCCTTAATTGTTTTATTTTGCATAGATGTAGACTAAAGTTTCTATATTTTCCTAACTTTTTATTGTAAAAATATTTTAGACAACGGAATTTTGTGGTATATTTGCGCTATCAAATGGATGGCGTGGGAAAGAGAAAAGGATTATCCGATAGTGTCGAATAATCCTTCGATGTGACCCCGAAAGGATTCGAACCTTCATCGTAAGAACCGGAATCTTAAATTCTATCCATTGAACTACGGAGTCGTGATGCAAAGATAGAATATTTTTTTGAATTTTCTTATCCTTGCGATAATTGACAAGAGGCAAAAGATAAAGATATGACAAATAAGTTCGATAATTGGTCGAGATTGCTTAAGGTGATTGAGCGTTTCGGAAAATCAATCAATGGTTTTGCGATGCAGATAGGTTTGCATCGTGCGGAGAATTTGTATCATATTCGCAAGGGTAACTATGGTATATCGGAAGATTTGGCAGATAGGATAATTAACTGCGATCCCGAGATTGATAGAACGTGGTTATTGTCGGGTGTAGGCAATATGCTCAAGAGTGAGAGCGTTCAAAATGAGCAGATACCTTTCTACTGCGACGAGGTAGAGCAGATACTACCTAATATTGCAGAAATTGAGCCTATGGGTTATATGACGTTGCCATATAAGACCAATTGCGATATTGTTGTGCGTTCATTCTCTAAGCCTATGAGCGACACTATCAGTGCTGCACAGGACCTATTCCTAAAGCACACCGAGGTGGAGGATGTGGTGCAGGGAAATGAGTATGTGCTTGTTCTACGTCGCCCTACAGACAATGTGCTTTGGCGTAGGGTGCGCTGGGTAGCAAGAGATGATAGCCAGTGGCGTTTGGTTGCTCGTAATAGAGAAGATTTTAACGATATATTCGTAAATCGTAGCGAGGTTGTAGAGGCGTGGCGTGTAATTGCACGACTCTCAGTGCTTGAAAGTTAGTGAGATATAATAAATACTTAAATAAAAGATAGAGATGGATATTTTGTCTATTGTATGGAACTGGGATCCGACGTTAGTGATGCTCGGAAATCTTGATATTCGTTGGTACGGTCTTATGTGGGCTGTGGCAATACTTGTTGCAGAGCGCATCTGTAACTACACATTTAGTCGTGAGGGTTTGCCTCCTCGCACATTGGAGTCTGCATTCGTGTGGATTGTTCTCGGTACGTTCATTGGCGCTCGTGTAGGACACTGTCTCTTCTATGAACCAGAGACCTACCTTATTGAGCCTTGGCGTATCATTACCGACATCCGTTCAGGAGGTATGGCGAGTCACGGTGCTGCGATAGGTATAATATTCAGTATTTGGATGTTCACAAAGCGTAACCACTTACCATTTATTTGGGGTATCGATAGAATTGCTATCGTAACGCCTATCAGTGGCGCGCTTATCCGTCTTGGTAACTTGTTTAACTCGGAGATTGTGGGCTTCCCAACCGAGTCTGATTTCGGTTTTAAGTTTGTATATCACGATGCGCGTCGCGCTTGGATAGAGTACTCTGGTGATGTGCCAGTAGAGATTATCGAGCAGATTCCTGTACGTCATCCAGCACAGCTATATGAGGCGATATGCTATCTGTTGATCTTCTTCCTGCTTTTCTGGCTATATCGTAGCAAGGATATGGGTCGTCGCAGACCAGGTTTGCTCACCGGTATAGGTATGATTTGTGTCTTTGGTGCTCGTTTCTTTATCGAGTTCTTGAAAGAGCGTCAAGTTGACTTCGAGCAGGGTATGTCGTTGGATATGGGACAGTTGCTAAGTATTCCATTTATTATCTTCGGTATCTATATGACAGTGCGAGCATTCTCTCGACCAGAGGTGTCGGACTTGAATGCTGTAGTTGCATACGCTAATAAGGAGTATGCAAAGGAGGATAAAAAGAAGGGAAAGAAGAAGTAGGGTATGGTAAACGAGGTAAGTAAGCTGATATACAACGCCATAGTCAAGTATCACGCGGTATATCTCCCCGATGTGGGAACTATCAGCGTGGTGCGACGCCCTGCCGTAATAGGTTCTAAAAATGAGCTTATACCGCCACGATTTGATATCGAATACTCTTTAGATAATCGCGGTAAGTCATTGATAGATATCATCTCCGAAGAGGTTACGGTAGATGAAAAGCGTGCAGAGGAGATATATTCGCGTTGGTTGGATAAGGCGCGAGAGGGTAGCGTGGTGTCGGTTGATAGGGTAGGCACGCTTAGCAATAAGAGTTTTGTTGCGGATAGCGAACTACTTAATGCCTTAAATATCAGTAGTCAACCTATATTTATCCCTCGCAAAAGAACTCTTGCTCCGCTATTTGCTGTGCTTGCTATTATTGTTGTAGGTGTGATTTGCGCCGGTGGATGGTGGATTTACAATAATAAACCAGAGGTTGTGCCAGTTGAAATTATTGCAGAGGAGACTGTTATACCTGTCGATGAGACTACTTTAACTGATGCGGTAGAACAACCTGAAATTGAGATCACTCCAGTTGAAGAAATCACTGAGGTTGTTATTGCTGATTGGCGCGAAAATGGTGATATTCGCCATTGGGTAGTTGTTGGTAGTTACTCGACAACGGAGAATGCCGAACGTGCCATATCAGACATCCTAACACGTCTTCCTGAGTCGCAGTGCGATTACTTTAAGTTGGGAAGTATGTATGCTGTGGCTGTCTTTGGAAGTGAGGATATTGAGGAGTGTCAGGAGTACAAGAAAGAGCATACCAAAGATTTCCCTCAGTCGTGGGTGTATACGCCAAAGAGATTTAGATAGACTATGTGGTTAGCCAATAGACTTATAAATATTGTGGATATGCTGTATATTAAGCCTTTGCGAGGCTTGATATCACGCGATTTGTTCGGTTATGGTCTATGTGGCGCGGTAAATATGACGCTAGATATTGTTTGGTATTTCCTTATATACCATTACGTCGTGCGCGAAAACTATGTTGATTTGGGCTTTGTGGTGATGTCGCCGCACATCTTATCGCTGTTTATTGTATTCCCAATTACCTTCTTTACAGGGTTTTGGCTAAATCGAAATGTCGCATTCCGAGTGACGAATATCAGTTCTCGCAAGCAGTTGGTGCGTTATGCGCTCTCTGTCGTCGGCTCAATTCTTATTAATTATGTATGTATGAAGATCTTTGTGGAGGTCTGCTTGATATGGCCAACACCCTCAAAGATGCTAACAACCGTAATAACTGTATGTTATAGCTACCTTATGGCGAGATATGTTACCTTTATTCCAGATAGTGGTAGTATCTCAAAATAGTATATTTACAAACGGAATACATAGGTAATTTAACATAACATACATTATACGACAAAATGTAAAGACTAATATTATATGGGGATATGGATACTGGATTGCTTATAATTGCTATAGTTGCGGGTGTTGTTGGTTTGGTTGGTGTCGTTGTGCCAGTGTTACCCGGAACGTTGCTATCTTTTGTAGGTATGCTATGTGCCTACTTTGTGACTGGTAGCACGATTACAATGACACAGTTGATCGTTTGTGGTATTGTATCGTTAGTAGTTATATTGCTCGACTACCTCTTGCCTGGATACTTTACAAAGGTGTTTGGCGGAACTAAGGCAGGAATTACGGGTGCAACCATAGGAACATTCGTAGGCTTTCTTTTCGGCTTGCCTGGAATTATTCTCGGTCCATTCTTTGGTGCTGTAATTGGTGAGATGGTTGGTGGCAATTCGAGTATCGACAAGGCACTTTCAATCGGTTTGGGTTCACTATTATCCTTCTTGATTGGCTCGGGAATAAAGCTTATCGCAGGATTGTATATGATATACCATATAGTAAAGGTATTTATAGGTATCGTGCTATAACTGTTTAGAAATCAAGCAGTCTATAATTGGAGCGTACGCTACTCATTGGCATTATATCTTCGTAGTGCCACCATTCGCGTCTATAGGGATAAAGTTCCGCTTCCAACATCACCTCCAAGAGTAAAATTCTATTGTTGGCACTTTCGCGTGTAATGACGCTCTTTGCGACTAACTCTTCGGCATAGCGTTTATAGACCTCTATTGTGCGTGTTGAAGGGTCGCTTGTATCGGGTGTTCCTTTGACTGATGCAGCCTCTGTGAAATCATCGAAACCAGCACCCATATCTAATGGCGTGCCATCTATGGTCGCTATCGTAAGGTCTACAGCGACACCAAAATTGTGTCTACCTCCTCGCGTACCATCAGCTACAAAGCGCTCCAATTCAGTGCCTTCAACCATCTTGTGCATAGTGCGTTGCGTACTAATAGGTCGCGCAGCATCGTATATTAATATGGTATAGTTAGGGTTGCGCTGTTTGAGTATCTTTTGTGCCAAGACTACCCTACTTGCAAACTCTTTTTCAAGGTAGGCAGACTCGAGGTCTTGGTACATATCCTTGCCCACAAAGTTGCCCTCTGTGGAGTACTTTAACTCTACCAAAATCTCAGGGTCAAGATCTTGGATATTCACCATACCATACTCACGCATAAGTGCATCAAAATCGTGATTTTGTGCGTTCGTGTGGCTATATGATAGTAAGAGAAAAATTATAGCAACCAGCAGTCTCTTTACGAAACTACCGATTGCTATAGTTGTGGCATTATAGTTCATTATCAACTATTTATCAATGTATACCTCCATCAATTTCGCGTTGCCCTCAATTGTAATATCGCCAACCTCTGCAGGGATAAGAATCACCTCGCCCTCATCAAGAGTTTCAACCTCGCCATCGGCAATAATGCGTGCCGAGCCGTTAAGGGCAATGTAGACAACAAACGAGTCGAGCATTGAGCGGTCTAACTCCTTTATGCCGTCGATATTGTGTAGGAGCATTGTGAAGTAGTTACACTCAATAACCTTTGCCTCGCCACCCTTCTCCAAATCGTATTTACGATGTAATAACTCTGCATCTGACTCAAAGTCAATAGCATCAATAGCAAGAGATGTGTGTAACTCTCTACCTTTTCCATTCGCATCTACTCGATCCCAGTCATATATACGGTAGGTCACATCAGAAGTCTGTTGTACCTCTACAACCTCAAGACCCGCACCAAGTGCGTGGACCGTACCTGCAGGAATGAAGAATACGTCGCCAGGTTTTACTGGTACTCTATTGAGTAATGGTTCAAGACGAGACTCCGCAACTGCGGCGATATACTCTTCGCGTGTGATGTTTAAGTCTTTGAAACCCAAATAAATTGCAGCGTCAGGCTGGCAATCTACTACATACCACGCCTCTGTCTTTCCGTAGCTGTTGTGACGCTCTTCGGCAAGCACATCATCGGGGTGTACCTGAACAGAAAGCTTATCGTTGCAGTCGAGGTATTTTATAAGTAGAGGGAATTCAAGACCGTAGCGTTCAAAATTCTTCTCGCCAATGAGTTCGCCCATATATACCTCGATAATCTCCTCGAGATTGTTGCCCTTAAGGAAACCGTTTGCAACAACAGATATATCTCCCTTTACCGAAGATAGATCCCAACTTTCACCATAAAGTTTATCTTTAGCAAGACGTCCCGCAGTCTTGCCTTTCTTCTTTAATATAGCCTGACCACCCCAAATGCGCTCTTTGATACGTGGCTTAAACTTAATTGGATACAACATATTATCTCAACTAAAATAGAGTTTCTACATAATTAACTACATCGTCGACTGTGGCATTAAGAGGGAAGGTCTTGATAGGCTTAAGATAGAATAACTCGCGGTTCTGCTTGGCAGCCTCCTCGCCAGCACCAGTGATGTTAAGCATAATGCAAGCATCTTTATCGATAGAGCCACTCTCTACCATCTTGATAAGTGATGCAAGTGCTACCGCTGGAGCAGGATGGATGTCTATGCCTTCCAAATCTTTGAACAACTTGCCAGCACGACGTGCTTGTGCGTTTGTGGCAACGACTACATCACCATTTGTTGCCTTAAGTGCGTCGTAAAGACCTCCAGCAAAAGTATATGGTGGTCGACGATTTGATAGTACCTTTGCATCGATTAACTCTGCATCGCGACGAGCCTTCTTTGCATCGTATGCCAACATCTCGCGCGAATCTGCACGCCACGCATCATAGATAGGTACAAACGGAGCATTCTGCGACACAATCAACTTCATAAGGTTGTTGCCATAGCGACCATCCTCGATTAGTCGCATATTTGCCTCCCACGCAGCGATAGCTCCAGTGCCACTACCTACGGCCTGAAAATAGTAGTCTGGAATGCGACCAATGGTGGTCACAGCAGAGAGGACGGTAGTACCCATACCATCACGACGTGCGATATTCTTTGCACCTCCTTCGGCATAGAACTTGTGCGACTTGAGTGCCATATTGCTAAGGTTGATAGCGTCGAAATAGTCGCCACCCTTCTCGCAAGCAATAAGTTTTACACAGTCGTTGATTGGCTCGGTAAACCACAGAGCATCAAGATTATCCGTTGGGACAGCAAGAAGTAACTTTATATTGTTATCCGAGCATACGCGAGCAAAGGCGCGGGCAGTATTTCCTGCCGATGCAACAACCAATACTCGCTCCTCACGCTCATCCATACGCGCGCAAACGCTGTATGCCTCAGTCTCCTTAAACGAACAAGTCGTCATCTTTATACCGCGACGTGGTGCATAGCCGTTAAGAGTGATCCAAAGGTTTGAAAGACCAAGGTGCTTGGCTAAAGCCTCGCTCTTATATGTTACTGATGCAGATGATCCTTTGAGAATGCGCTTTACTGGCAACCAGTCGCAGAACTTATAGAAACCATAGTCATCAGACTTAAGGTTTAGTTGCTTGCTTGCATAGTTTGCGCGCACCAATGATGGTGTTTTGCACTCGGCATCGTCCAATATCCAACCAGTGTCGTCAAATTCGCGACCTGTGGCGATACACTGTAGTGTGTACTTTGTGGGCTTAAAGTTTTCCATTTAGCAATTCTGTTTACAATGTGCAAATGTAATGAAAAATACCGATATTACAAAAGGTTGACAATTGTTTGATAATGGAAAAATATTGCTACCTTTGTACATTACTTACTATGTAAGTAGAAAATGAAATTAAAACGATACAAGATATGAAGAAGATTGTTCTATCAATTATTGGCGTAGCACTCGTTATTGGTGTTGCTGTTGCGGTATTCATCCACACCTCTCGTGGCGAGGAGAAGCAGAGTCTAAAGCCTATTGAAGACCCTGTGTTTGTATATGTTAACCTTGAACAACTTGCTACCAAGGGCGCGTTCGACAAGTTTATAACCCCAGAAAATCGAAGCCTTATCGCTACGGTGCTATCTTCGTTGTTTGAGAAGACGGAGGATGCCGAGCATATTAAAAATATTGTAACAAATCTTAATGCTATCGGCATTGATACTAAGCAATCTATATATGGTTATGTCAATGATGATTTAACCGATTGTGTTTTGATGGCGAATGTCTCTAATGTGGTTCAGTTGGATCGTTCTGTTGCCTTGTTGTCGTACATCCTGGAGCAGAATGGCGAGGAGACTATTGCTGTTACAACAGAGAACGATATGCGAACTTTTGAATATGAGGATCTCTTTGTTGCGTATAATACATCTGCTCTTGCTGTGGCTGTTGGAGAGGGTGATGACGTTATGGGTGTTGCCATCGATGCTATAAATCGCCCACAAATGGATATATCTCTATTTGGAGCGAGTGATATGGCGGTTTTGATTAATACGGAAAAGTGTTTGCAGATGGCAAGCGCAAAAGTGGATCGCGCTATACTTGATTTGAATAAGATGTATAACGCTGGCGAAATAGACGAGGAGATGCTCTGTGCGCAATCTGAAGCGTTGGCCGAAAATCAGGAATTGATAGATAGTTATATGTCATATTTCGCGCCTAACTCGAATGTGATGCTATCCGCAACATTTGATTTAGGTCGTATGACCCTTGCATATAATACTCAAGGTGTTAGCTTTGGCGAGTATGCGGGTATAAGCAAGCCGACAAATGCCGAACACTTGAGTTATTTGGGTAAGGATAGTTTTATGGTGATGAGTGCGGGTGTGGATGGCAAGTTGTTGGCTCAACTTATCCGTACACTCCTCGATGGCAATATGCTTGAGAGCGTTGGTGTCACGCCTACAAACGAGGTAAATATGGTAATCTCAATTGTATGTGATGCGTTAAGCACTATCAATGGTGGTACTACCCTCGCGCTTGAGAATATCGAGGGAGAGATTAAGCAGAGATATAACTACTATTGGGATGAGTATAATATTGAACCATCTATTGATACTGTTAAGGCGATGCTTATGATGGATGTAACTGATACATATATCATTAGCAATATTGCACAGTTTGCTGGTGGCTTCTTGAACAAGAGAGATGCTACACACTACAGTCTAAGTCTGATGGGATATAACTTCTCGATGGGTCAGGATGAAAATCTGTTCCATCTCGGTGTTAATATGACCCCAGAGGTGCAGACTCCATCGGCTTTGGATTCGGCGTGGGCGAAGGATGTTGATGGCGCGTTGGGTTTTATCGCTATAGATGTTGATTCGTTGATTTTAGGTAAGTTTATGCAGTCTGCAAATAAGTATATTGCATCGCAGTTGCTTGAGGAGTATCGCGAACTATATAGCAACGCTATTGAGGCGGTTAGTTACGTATATGCCTCGGTAGATAGTCTTGAATCGGCAGAGTTTGTGGTGGTATTTGATAATAAGGAAGCAAATGCCCTTGAGCAGATTAACGCTCTTGTCTTGCCGACGTTGGTTAAGGAGTGTGTAAAATCTCTATATTAAGGGAGGTTCTATAAATTAGGTCGAGTTGATTTTGTTGGATATTTCGAACAGATTTCTTATCTCTTTCGAGGGCGCTATGCGGGCATAGCAACCGAGGAAAGATGAGAAAGATACCGAAATAGACACAAAAGCGACCGAAATATAAAATAAAACTTCCTGTTGTTAAACTTAATTTACTAATTTATAGAACATCCCTTAAACCTATGGATAGAATAACACTAAAGGGTGTTGTGCCTGAAATATTTGCGTCGCGAGATGGTATATCGTCGGATATATGGCTTCGTGAGGTAAGTCTTGAGCGCGGTAAGAGATATCTTGTGCGCGCTGAGTCGGGAACGGGTAAGTCGTCGTTGTGTAGTTATATCTATGGTCAGCGTGGCGACTATCGTGGCACCATACTTTTTGATAATGAGGATATATCCCGCTATGATAGCAATCGCTGGAGTGGCATCCGTCAAAAGCAAATTAGCATCCTCTTTCAGGAGTTAAGGCTCTTTGGCGAGTTAACAGCGTTCGAGAATGTGTGGATAAAGAATTCAATTACCAACTTTAAGAGTCGCGAGGAGATTTTTGACCTATTCGAGCAACTCGGTATTGCCGATAAATTGGATGGTCGCACCGACCGTTTATCGTATGGTCAACAGCAACGTGTGGCACTTATTCGCGCTCTATGTCAGCCATTTAGTTTCTTGTTGCTCGATGAGCCTATATCGCATCTCGATGACAAGAATAGCGATGTTATGCGCGACGTGATACTTCGAGAGGTGGTGAAGCAGGGCGCGGGAATGATAGCCACATCTATTGGTAAACAAATGAATATCGATTACGACCTATGCCTAAATCTCTAAGTCTGATCTGGAAATTGCTCCGAAAGCATATTAGTATATTTGAGTTGGCTATATTCTTTGTAGTCAACCTTATAGGTATGACTGTCATTATAGGCGGAGTACAGTTGTATAGCGATATTAAGCCTGTGATGTCTGGCGAAAATAGACTTATCGGCAGTGACTATTTGGTCGTAACACGCCCTGTAGAGCGTGTCGGCAGTGGCGGTAAGCGATTTACAGCGGAGGATATTGCAGAACTAAAGTCTCAAGAGTTTATTGCTGATGTCGGTGCGTTTACTGCATCGGAATACGAGGTGTATGGCTCGATAATGTTTGGAGGTCGAAGACTCTCTACAATGCTCTTTTTCGAGTCTGTACCCGACGCATTCCTTGATGTTCGACCCAGGGAGTGGGAATATAATGCTGGAGATGATTTTATCCCTATTATACTGCCACGCAACTACTTAAACCTTTATAACTTTGGTTTTAGTTCAACTCAACAGTTGCCTCAAATTACAGAGGATGTAATCAAGCGCGTGGAACTCGGTATAAGTCTTCGCGGTAATGGTCTAATCGAAGATTATACTGGTCGTGTGGTTGGTTTCTCGGACCGCATAAATACTATCCTTGTACCAGAACAGTTTATGGTGTGGACTAATGCACGCTATGGAGAGGGGGAGAATGAGGATGCTACGCGCCTAATTATCGAGGTTGACAACCCTACAGAGCCTGAGTTGGTAGCATATATCAATGCTAATGGTTATGAGATTGAGAATAAGCCTGCGGAGAGTAGTAAGGCTATGCAGGTGGTTAAAGTATGCATTGTGATAATCGTATGTATCGGTGTGGTATTTAGTCTATTGTCATTGATTATACTTACGTTAAGCATCTATCTGCTTTTGCAGAAGAATGTCTCGAAACTTGAAAACCTTGTGCTTATTGGCTACACACCTGCGCGTGTGGCACTACCCTACAATCTACTTACGCTAATACTGAATATATCTATATGGGTTATCAGTACCACTATGGTGGTTGTGGCGCAGAGGTTATATATTGGCTATATCTCGCAGATGGTAGGTTGCGAACTTCCGGCATCGCCTATGGTTGCTATCTGCGTGGGTGCGCTGTTTACTGCAGTGATAATAGCCTTCAATTTCTATATTATCAACCGTAAAATCAGAGAGATATCGCGCAAACGATGATTCGCAAGGCTACAAAAGAGGATATATCGCAGATTATGAGCATCGTTGCGGATGCTCAATTGTCGTTGCGCGAGTTAGGCATTGACCAATGGCAGGATGGTTACCCCTCTATGGATGTTATCGAGGACGATATAGCATCGGATGTCGGATATGTATACTGCATTGATGATATCGTGGTGGGATATGTTGCCATTGTGCTTACGGGCGAGGTGACCTACAAGCAAATACCTGATAACGAGTGGGGAACATCAGATGATTATGTTGTTGTGCATCGTCTTTGTGTGCGACGTGGTTGTACAAAGGCTGGCACTGCTATGGCGATGATAGGTTTCGCCTCGCAGACAGCGCGCGAAAGAGGTTATACTGGTTTTCGTATAGATACACATCGTGGTAATATCCGTATGTTGTCGTTGCTCGAAAAACTTGGGTTTGAGTATCGTGGTATTATCTACTACGATAGTGGCGAGAGGTTGGCATACGACCTAAAGTTAAACAATAGTTTGAAGTTGTAAAAAGTTGTAGTATGGCAAGTTATCTACAAGTAGAGAATATATCAAAGTCGTATGGCGACCGTACGCTTTTTTCAAATATCAGTTTCAATATCAATGAGGGCGATAAGATTGCTCTTGTTGCTCCCAATGGCACTGGAAAGTCGTCGCTACTAAAGATTTTGGCTGGTGTAGAACACTCCGACAGAGGTGGCGAGGTCAAGTTTATGAAGGATATTAAGGTTGCCTTTCTTGATCAGGATAGCAACTTTGATCCTAAACGCACAATCTTCGAGGAGGTGTATGCTCGTATGGGCGATCTCTCTCCTGCACTCAAGGAGTACGAGTTAGCGGTAGATAGTGGCGATATCAAGCGTTTGGAGAGGGCTATGGCCGAGATGGATAGGTCGGATGGCTGGAGCGTAGAGCAGAAGATTCGACAGGTACTGTCGTCGCTAAAGATAGAGCGTTGGAACCAGCCTATGGGCGAGTTGTCGGGTGGCGAGGCTAAGCGTGTGGCATTGGCGTGTATGATGTTGCAGGATGCCGAGTTTATCATTATGGATGAGCCTACCAACCACCTCGATATCGATATTATCGAGTACTTGGAGGGTTATCTTCAGCGTTCACGATGCACACTATTGATGGTTACCCACGACCGCTATTTCCTTGATAGAGTGTGTAATACCATTATGGAGATTGATCGAGGAGAGTTGTTCGTATATCGTGGTAACTACACCGAGTATCTCGAAAAGCGTGAGGAGCGATACCTAAATATGCAGGCGGAGATTGACAAATCTCGCAACTTGCTACGCAGAGAGTTGGAGTGGATACGCAGTACACCACAGGCGCGTACAGGTAAGGCGCGATATAGAGTAAATGCCTTCTACGACCTCAAGGATAAAGCGTCGGTAAATCTTCGTACCGACAATATCGAGATTGATGTTGCGCAGTCACGCCTTGGTCGAAAGGTTATCGATTGTATGGATCTCAATCTGTCATTCGAGGGTCGCAAGATGCTCGATAACTTCTCATATAAGTTTACCCGAGGCGAGCGTGTCGGCATCGTGGGTCGCAATGGTGTGGGTAAGACCACCTTTATCAACCTTATGGCGGGCAAGTTGCAACCCGATAGCGGTGTTATCGAACACGGTGAGACCCTGCGTATTGGTTACTATACACAGAAGGGTATCGCTTTTAAACCTGGTCAGACCGTCTTGGAGTGTGTTCAGGATGTGGCGGATGTGGTTAAGGCATCGGATGGCCACGCAGTGTCGGCCACTACATATCTGAATCGATTCCTATTCCCACACGAGACCTTCAATAAGCGCGTAGATATTCTTAGTGGTGGCGAGAAGCGTCGTTTGTATCTATTGATAGTATTGATGCAAAACCCAAATCTGCTTATCCTCGATGAGCCTACCAACGACCTCGATATTATGACACTTAACGTCTTGGAGGAGTATCTTATCGAGTTTAAGGGTTCGTTGTTGATTGTCTCGCACGACAGATACTTTTTGGATAAATGTGTCGACCATATCTTTGTCTTCGAGGGCGAGGGTCGTATCAAGGACTTCGTTGGTCGCTATAGCGAGTACCGCGAATATATCAAGGAGAAGGAGGCAGAGGAGCGTAGCGAACAGCGCAATACCGCACCTCAAAAACCACAGCAACAGCGTACTCACGACACCTCAAAGCGTAAACTATCCTTTAAGGAGCAACGCGAGTTAGAGCAGTTGGAAATAGACCTCGCAACCCTTGGCGAGGAGCGCACAATCCTCGAAAACGAGATTTCATCGGGTACACTACCCTACGAGCGCCTATCAGAGGTATCGAAACGCATCGAGGAACTTATCGCCCTAATCGATGAAAAGGAGATGCGCTGGCTGGAGCTAAGTGAGTAGAAAAGCTCAACATACAACAAAGGCATAAACCTTAATCATATAAACAAAACCACCGCAAGAATATGCGTTAGGGGTTGCTCAATAGAGATATTTTTGATTTTAGAGGAGCAGATTTGTTCTATCGTATAAATAAAATATCGCGGGATAGTACCAAAGCGTACAGCCCGCGATATTTTGTATAGGATAGAACGAAGATGCCCTATATAAATCGAAAATTAGAAGTCGTAGCCTACAATAGATGACTTATACTCACTCCAACCACTTGCACTCTTATATGCCTCTACAGACTCAGTAGGCACATAAATCTTGCGACCACTGCCGTTATAGTCAAAAACATAGGGTCCGCCCAATGCTGGTGGTGTTGTAGCCTTGCAATATACACTTGTAAGGCTGCTGCAATGGTAGAATGCACCATCTCCAATCGTAGTTACGCTATC
>JAGCKG010000101.1 GCA_017647625.1 Alistipes sp.
ATGTACGTAATAGTAGAGATCGCAGGTCAGCAGTTTAAGGCTGAGAAGGGTCGTAAGCTCTATGTTCACCGTCTCCAGGGAGAGGAAAACTCTACCTTGAGCTTCGACAAAGTCCTGCTTGTAGACAATGACGGTCAGGTTAAGGTTGGTGCACCTGTAGTAGAAGGCGCCACAGTTAAGTGCAAGATCTTGAAGCACCTTAAGGACGATAAGGTTCTTGTGTTCAAGAAGAAGCGTAGAACAGGTTATCAGAAGTGTAACGGTCACCGTCAGTATCTGACACAGGTTCTCGTTGAGGAGATTAATGCGTAACCCTTAAAAATTGGTAGAAAATGGCACACAAAAAAGGTGTAGGTAGTTCTAAGAACGGCCGTGAGTCAGAGAGCAAGCGACTCGGTGTAAAGCTTTTCGGTGGTCAGTTCGCTAAGGCGGGTAACATTATTGTTCGTCAGCGCGGTACAGTACACAACCCAGGTGACAACGTGGGTATGGGTAAGGACCACACACTTTTTGCATTGGTTGACGGTACAGTTAGCTTCTGCAAGAAGTCTTCTGGTAAGTCTTACGTAAGCGTAGTTCCTATGGCTGAGTAAGCGCGTTGCATTTTTGCAAAAAGAGATGGGGATGACGAGGTTTTCGTCATCCTCACTTTTTTTATTCTCATACCCCTTTCGTCAGCCACTCTTTTTTCTCTTTTTTTTGTGTTGCTACCCACTCTCTGCGCCTTGTCGTTGGGTGCGCTCTTCGTTTTCCGCTTTCCACTACTCACCTACATATTGTCTTGGCTCGGAGATGTATGCATTAAATGGAAGAGAATATATGTTGCTATCTCTTTTCTATGCATATTTTGCTCCGCCACATACTATTGATGCTCTTCTGTTCGTTGGTAGGTAAGATGCATTGTGCAATAATATGCCGAAAAATATGTGCGAATAGTGAAAAATAAGACTAAAACGCTACGCTTTTCAGCAAAAAAATGTATCTTTGCTTGTTGAAATATGTGTAAACCGAAAAATTAGAGAAGAATTATTTTATAACCTATTAACTAACAGTTCTATGAGAAAACTATTTATTTCACTCGTGGCTCTATTTGTTGGTGTTGCAGGGCTCTATGCACAGAACCCTATGGAGCAGCTCCCATTGGATCCAGAGGTGCGTGTAGGTGTACTCGACAATGGTATGACCTACTTCATCCGTCACAACGAGAAGCCTAAGGGACAGGCAAGTTTCTACATCTACCACGACGTAGGTGCTATTCAGGAGGAGGACGACCAGCAGGGTCTTGCTCACTTCCTTGAGCATATGGCTTTCAACGGCTCAAAGAACCTTCCTGGTAAGCAGATGATTGAGAAGTTGGAGAGCATTGGTGTACAGTTCGGCTACAACCTCAACGCCTTCACATCTTGGGATTGCACCGAGTATATGATTAAGGATTGCCCTATCACTGAGGAGAACCTCGACTTGGCACTTCTTATCCTTCACGACTGGTCACAGTTTATCGCTTTGCAGCCAGAGGAGATTGACTCTGAGCGTGGCGTTATTATGGAGGAGTTGCGTACACGTGATGGTGCAAGCCTTCGTGCGCAGAACGATATGATTAAGAACTTGTTCAAGGGCACTCTCTACGAGCACCGCAACCTTATCGGTTACTTGGATGGTCTTAAGTCGTTCGACCAGCAGGCGTTGGTTAACTTCTACCATAAGTGGTATCGTCCAGAGTATCAGGCATTGGTTATCGTAGGTGATATCGATGTTGACGCTGTAGAGGCTAAGATTAAGACCCTTATGGCAGACATCCCAGCATCGCCAGCAGATGCTGCACAGAAGGATGTTATCATCGTTCCAGCAACAGAGGTGCCTATCATCTCTGTATTTACAGACCCAGAGCTTACACAGTCATCAGTGATGATGTTCGCTCGTCGTGAGGCTCTCCCAAAGGAGTATAAGAACACTATCATCGGTTACTCATTCAACCTTGTAAACAACTTCGTTACATTGATGATGAACAACCGTTTCGAGGAGATTGCACAGGCTGCTGATGCTCCATTCCTTGGTGGTGGTATGAGCGAGGGTAGCATTGGTATCTGCCCAACTATGGAGTCTACAATGTTCTCTGCTACAGCACACGAGGGTCGTATCAACGAGGCCTTCCGCGCTATGTACACCGAGATGGAGCGTATGCGTCGCTACGGCTTCACAGCAGGTGAGTTCGAGCGTGCTAAGCAGGAGATTTTGCGCTGGGCAGAGCGTCAGTACACTAACCGCAACGACGTTCGCAACGATGAGTACGCACAGCGTTACCTCGACTACTACGCTCAGGGTACATCTATGATGGATGCTGAGACTGAGTGGCAACTTGATCAGATGTTCATCAACAGCCTTACTGTTGATCAGATCAACCAGTCATACGCTCAGATGGCACAGCCTAACAAGAACCTTGTAATCTTGGCTCGCTCACCAAAGAAGGAGGGTGTAGCAGTTCCTACTGCTGAGGAGCTTACAGCTATTATGGCAGAGGTTGAGGCATCGGAGATTGAGCCTTACAAGGATGACACTGTTATCGAGCCACTTATCGACAAGAATGTAAAGCTTAAGGGTTCAAAGGTTAAGGCTACAGCTGTTAACGACTCTTTGGGTTACACAGAGTGGACTTTGAAGAATGGTATCAAGGTTGTTGTTCGCCCATCTACATTGAAGGCTGACGAGGTACGCATCCTTGCATCTGCAAAGGGTGGTTGCTCAATGCTTACTGATGAGGAGTACTACCACGGTCAGTTCCTTGGTATGGTTATGAGCCAGTCAGGTATTGGTAAGTTCAGTGCTAATGATCTTAACAAGCAACTCTCAGGTAAGTCTGCATACGCAAGCGTAGGTGCTGACCAGTATGAGCACGCTGTGAATGCTGGTGGTTCACCAAAGGATATTGAGACTATTCTTCAGTTGATGTATCTCAACTTTACATCTCCACGTTTCGATCAGACAGATCTTGATAACCTCAAGAAGATGTATGTTCCATACTTCACAAATATGGAGTCTGATCCAGACTATATCTGCTCTAAGGAGTTCACAAAGACCCTTTACCAGAACCACGCTCGTCGTCAGATGACATCTGGTGCTCAGGTTGAGGCATTGAACATCCCTACATTGAAGGCTGTACACTCTAAGATGTTCGGCTATGCTGATGACTTCCGTTTCGTTATCGTTGGTAACGTAGACCTCAATACTTTGAAACCACTTGTTGAGAAGTATATCGGTTCACTTCCAACATCAAAGAATGTTGAGTACGCAGTTGTTGATGATGGCGTTCGTTACCCAGAGGGTGGCGTAGTAAACGACTTCCGTACATCTATGCAACAGCCTAAGGTATCTGTACGTCTTGTATACACAGGCGCATTTGAGGATAACGCTGAGAACCGTCTTATCGTAGACCTTCTAAGCCGTGCTCTTGACAACCGTTATATGGTATCTATCCGCGAGGAGAAGGGTGGTACATATGGTGTATCAGTACAGGGTGGTGTAGAGAAGTATCCAGTTGAGAACTACTTCGTAGGTATCGTATTCGACACTAACGAGCAGTTGGCTGATGAGCTTATCGAGATCTGCGATAAGGAGATCAAGAAGATTGCCGAGGAGGGTCCTTTGGCTGAGGATATTGCTAAGGCTAAGGAGTTCTTGCAGAAGAACTACAACAACGTACTTGAGAACAACGGTGGCTGGATGTCAGCAATCACACGTTGGTACGAGGAGGGTTACAACTACAAGGAGGAGTACCTTGGTATCCTTGAGAGAGTAACTGCTGATGATGTTAAGGCTCTTGCTGCTAAGTTGCTCGAGGATGGCAACCGTACATTGGTTGTAATGCGTCCTGAGGCTGTAGTTGCAGAGTAACACACTCGCATACTAATACTCAACCCGCCCAACGCATTGTTGGGCGGGTTTCTTTGTAAATATATGTAGGGATATATGATAATTTTTGAGCAGAAATTATTACCTTTGTGGCATCTATATAAAATATAATACACAATGCGAAAACTACGTAATATTGCAATTATTGCCCACGTAGACCACGGCAAGACAACACTTGTAGATAAGATGATTATGCAGGGTAACCTCCTTCGCGACAACGAACACTCTGGAGGCGACCTTATTATGGATAACAACGATATCGAGCGTGAGCGCGGTATCACCATCCTCTCGAAGAACGTTTCGGTTATCTACCGCGACTATAAGATTAACATTATCGACACCCCAGGTCACGCCGACTTCGGTGGCGAGGTTGAGCGCGTACTAAATATGTGTGATGGTGTTATTTTGCTTGTTGATGCCTTCGAGGGTACTATGCCACAGACACGCTTCGTTTTGCAGAAGGCGTTGGCTCTCGGTAAGAAACCTATCGTGGTAATAAATAAGGTAGACAAGGAGAACTGTCGCCCAGATGTGGTTAACGAGCAGGTTTTTGATCTGATGTTTACCCTCGGTGCTACAGAGGAACAGCTCGACTATAAGACTATCTATGGCTCAGCAAAGCAGGGCTGGATGTCGCACGTCGCTACCGAGCGCACCGACTCCATCTGCCCACTTCTTGATACCATCATCGACGAAATCCCAGAGCCTGAGGTTGTAGATGGTACTGTACAGATGCTTGTTACATCGCTTGAGTACTCGCCATATGTAGGTCGTATCGCTGTAGGTAAGGTTACACGAGGCTCGCTCACAGCGGGTCAGAATGTGACTCTCGCCAAGCGTGACGGCACATTGCTAAAGAGCAAGATTAAGGACTTGATGGTCTTCGAGGGTCTTGGCAAGGCGAAGGCTGAAAGAGTAGATTGTGGTGAGATATGCGCCTTGGTGGGTATCGACGGCTTCGAGATTGGCGATACAATCTGCGACTTTACCGATCCAGAGCCACTACCACCTATCGCTATCGATGAGCCTACGATGTCGATGCTCTTTACCATCAACAACTCGCCATTCTTCGGCAAGGATGGTAAGTATGTAACTTCGCGCCATATCAAGGAGCGTCTTGATAGAGAGCTTGAGAAGAACCTCGCATTGCGTGTAGAGCCTGGACAGAATGCCGACTCGTTTGTAGTCTATGGTCGTGGTGTCTTGCACCTCTCGGTACTTATCGAGACTATGCGACGTGAGGGTTACGAGTTGCAGGTAGGACAGCCAAAGGTTATCACAAAGGATATCGACGGTATCAAGTGCGAGCCAGTTGAGGAGATGACCGTAGATTGCCCTGATGACTGCGCAGGAACAGTTATTGAGCTTACCACACGTCGTAAGGGTCAGCTTGTAAATATGGAGTCGTCGAATGAGCGTACACGCCTTGAGTTTATCATCCCATCGCGTGGTATCATCGGTCTACGCTCTACTATGATTACAGCCACTGCGGGAGAGGCTATTATGACACACCGTCTTAAGGACTTCGAGCCTTGGATGGGTGATATCGAGAGCCGTTCTGTAGGTGCTATCATCGCATCGGAGACAGGTACAGCATATGCGTACTCTATCGATAAACTTCAGGATCGAGGTAAGTTCTTCATCTCGCCTATGGAGCAGGTATACTGCGGTCAGGTTATCGGCGAGCATACCCGCTCAAACGATATCACCGTAAACGTAACGAAGGCAAAGCAACTTACCAATATGCGTGCTTCAGGCTCGGATGAAAAGACCTCTATCGCACCTCCTGTAATATTCTCGTTGGAGGAGGCATTGGAGTATATCCGTGAGGATGAGTATGTTGAGGTAACGCCAAAGGCTATCCGCCTACGCAAGATATTGCTCTCGGAGGTAGACCGCAAGCGCGCATCAAAGGAGTAACAATTAGCCAACTTATAAACTAAATAACTATCTTATGGAGAAGAAAATCGGTATCGCTTGCGACCACGCAGCATACGAACTAAAGGAATTTTTGGTAGGTTACCTATCAACTAAGGGTTTCGAGGTTACAGACTTCGGTACACACTCTGAGGAGTCTTGCGACTACCCAGATTTCGCACACGCTCTTGGTGAGGCTATCGACAATGGCACTCTTGAGCGCGGTGTAGCACTTTGTGGCTCTGGCGAGGGTATCTCTATGACCCTTAACAAGCACCAGAAGGTACGCGCTGCTCTCTGCTGGATTCCAGAGATTGCAAAACTCTCACGCCAGCACAACAACTCTAATGTTCTCTGTATGCCAGCACGTTTCATCTCTAACGATGAGGCTCTTGCAATGCTTGATATTTGGCTTGATACAGAGTTTGAGGGTGGTCGTCATCAGCGTCGTCTTGACAAGATGCCCCTCTAATTTGAGGTGATAAGGCAGACATCTACTGCCGCTAACAAAAATAAATGCGAATGGGCAGTACGCAAATGATCTGACCCCAAAAGATTGGACGGATTATTAAATAGATTTATTGGTAAAGAGTTCGGTATTGCACCGGACTCTTTCCGTTTAATTTTAGTTTAATACGGTCGTTATTGTAGTAGTTAATATACTTTCGTAG
>JAGCKG010000102.1 GCA_017647625.1 Alistipes sp.
TAGCGATACCGCTTATCTGAACAGCACCGTTATAGTTGCCAAGAGTGCAACCAGTAAGGTCGATCTGTACCTTTGTACCGAATGCGAAAGTGTGGTTTGCAGAGAAGTAGAACTGCAAAGCACCAGTCTCATCCTGAACATACATACCCTTCTTTGAAGTAAGGTTATTCAAGTCAAGGCTAGATACTACAACACCCTCGATAACGCCATTGATAGTAGCGCCCTGACCCAAAGCCAATACAGAAGCGATAGAGATAGTCTCACCTGGAGTTGGGGTTGGTTCTGGGTTTACTGGCTCGTCGCCACCACCCTCACCTGGAGCAAGTGCCTCGTCAGTAAGCTTAACACCGCATACGATAGCACGTGCAGATGCCATTGTTGAATCAGCAGTTGTCAACTCGAAGTTTGCATCTGTAGAGAACTCGATTACAGAAGTCTCTGTCAAGCCCTCAAGCAAAATTGAGTAGTGATCAGTCTCAGCAAATGCAAGTGCAGTGTAAGGAGGGTTACCTGTTACACCATCGTGTGAAGCAAGCTTCTGTGACATTGTAGCACCACCATCAACGCGGAAGTAAAGAGTTACATCACCACCCTTCCAGCCCTGAGCGTAGAAGTTAAGGTACTTGTTACCTGATACGCTAACAACGCCAGATGTGAACTTACCAGCCTGCTTAGACTTACCCAACTTAAAGCCAGTAACATTGTTACCGTTGATAGTAGTTGCGCCCAATGTATATGCAGCATTTGTAGAGTCGTCAGCAGAACAAACAAATGCAGAGTCAGACTCGTAAACACCTGTAGCAGGAGTGTTAGGCTGATCTGGGTTTACTGGCTGATCTGGATTAGATGGCTCCTCTGTAGTACCGTTAGCAAGATCGATAACCGGACCACCGTTACCCAAATCCAAAGTTACGTCATCAAGACGGTATGCGCTCTCTGCAGTAGCAGTAAACTTGATGTAAAGCTTTGCAGGAACCTCTGCCAAAGTGAAGTTTGCAGTAGCAACATTCCAACGACCCTCAGCAGTACCAGCGAATGTGTACTCTACGTTAGACCACTTCTCGCCATCACCAGAGATAGATACCAAGAACTCAGATGGAGTGAATAGGCTACCCAAAGTCTGTGAGTACTTCTCAGTACCGAAAGTAAGAGTCAAGTTCTTCTGTGCAGACTCCAATGCAAGATCCTTAACCATAAACCAAGCATTGTCCTTACCGAAGAAGATGTTGTTAACACCCGAACCAGCATAGTCTGAGTATGAACCATCAGAGTTAGAGTTGTTACGAACAGTTGTGTTGTAACCCTCGTATGATACGTTTACAGCAGCATCACCAGCAGCATTTACCATCTCTGGGAAATCTGCGATATATGGCCAGTAACCACTGCTATCCTTTGCAGCACCCTTACCGTCGAAGTTCTCATAGTAGAGAGCATCAGTAGTAGGAGGCTCTGGCTCCTCAACTACGATATTGTCAAGGTCTACAGACTGACCACCGTTGCCTACATAAAGCTTAACATCGTCAATACGGTATACAGAAGCGACCTTAGCCTCGAACTTGATGTAAAGAGCCTCTGGAACAGTTGCCAAAGCGAAGTTTGCAGTAGCTACATTCCAACGACCAGGCTCAGTACCAGCAAATGTGTACTCAATTGGAGCCCACTTCTCACCATCCTTCGAGAGTGATACGATGAACTCACTGTTCTTGAATGTGCTGTCGCCATCCTGAGTATACTTCTCAGTACCGAAAGTAAGCTTATACTGGTTGTGACCCTCCTTAAGTGGAGCGATGTTATTGATCACGAAGTAAGCACCACCACCGAAGAAGATGTTGTTAAGACCAGAACCATCGTAGTCAGAATAAGAACTGTTAGATGTAGAGTTTGAGCGAACAGAAACACCAGTACCTGTGTAAGCAACATTCTCAGAAGCAGGACCCTCTGCATTAGCGAACTGTGGGAACTGATCGATGTAAGGGTAAGATGAGTTTGAGTTACCATACTCCTTCTTTGCCTCCTCACCGTCGAAGTTGTCGCTATAAAGCAACTCCTCATCAACAGTTACGTTCTGGTCAGCAGACTGAGATACTGTAATCTTCTTTGAGTCATATCTGCCATAGGTTGCGTGAAGAGCAAACACCTTAACAGTAGTTGAACGTACGTCGCCAGTAGTGTTCTCTGCTACGGCAATAGTGATAGTAGCATTCTTGCTACCAGACATAGGAGAAACAGTTACCCAATCAGCAGCCTCATCAACCTCTACCTCCCACTCAGAGTTACAGGTGATGTTTACTGACTCGCTTCCCTCAGCAGAAGAGAAGTTTACAGACGACTTCGAAAGCTCCACCTTAGGATCTGCCGCAGCAGGCTCCTCCTGAGGAGTACAGCCAACAAAGCCAAGTGCTGTGCCAAGCACCATCGCAAACGCGAAGATTGACTTGAAAAGTTTGTTAGACATAATAAAATTGTTTAGTTAATAAAATAGTAAATGGTTTTATATTGTTCTCTCTAAAAGTAATTTCACTCACGCCATAGGCATCACTCTACAACATATCGCACTAACACCTATCTCACTTCTCTCTTCTAATTACTAATTACTAATTTATACATTACCTCTCGCGCCCGTCACGTGCGTATGTATACGCGCGCACATAGGACCAACAAAGATACGACAAAATACTAAATAAAAAAAATATAGATTGGCAAAATGACCCAATGGACATAAAAAAAATGCAAATGGGCAAAATAACCCATTTGCACTTTTGATTCTAACAGCCTAAACTGTCGAATAACAAAGTATATATTACTTCATCTTCTTACGAATCTCCTCCAAAGCCTTTACGCGAGCCAACTCAGCCTTTGCCAAAGCGATGTTGCTCTTCTGCTTCTGCTTCTCTGCAGCTGTGTTAGTCTGAGCAGCAGTAACCTCCTGCTTTGTGCGAGTTACCTCCTGCTTGTAGATAAGGTTAGCAGCCTCGAAGTTAGCCTTAGCCTCCCTCTCCATACGCTTAACCTCCTCAAGAGCAAACTCATAAGTATCCTTAGCTGTCTCAAGCTCGATACGAATCTGGTTAAGACGCTCCTTTGAACTCTTCTTAACACGACGCTCCTCTTTCTTTGCAGCCTTGATGGCATTCTTCTTTGCTGTTACAGCGCGATCATACTCAATGCGAGCCTCTGTGACAGTCTTCTCAGGAGTTTGAGCTGACAAAGAGCCTACAGCTACGATGGCAGCGATTGTCAAGATAAATCTCTTCATAACTTCATCAGGTTTTAATGTATTTAGATTTTAATGCAAATTTAAACAAAAATTATTATAAAACAAAAAAATTTTTCAATAAATAACACATATTTTTATAGGAATATCCATAAATTCATAAATATTACACTATATAATATCTAATTTATAGCTTAAACTCCACAACAAGCGTAGACATAGGCTCAACCTTTACAGCCTTCATATCTACCATATCGCCACTTATAACGTCGCGACCCTCGCCAAGTTTATCTGTTATCTCACTATAGCGCGACCAAGGCACCTCGTGAGCATCATTGCTATTATTTATATATACAAACACTACATCCGTATCGTTATAACGGAAGAAGGCGTAGGTATTATCGCGGTCGATAAAGTGCAAGGTCTTACCAGAGTGAATAACCTCCTTCGACTTACGCCAGTTAGCCAAGTGGCGGGTATAGTCGAAAATCTCCTTCTGGTCGCCAGTGTGCTGTGAAGCATCGAATAGGTTCATACTATCCTCAGCCCAGCCACCTGGGAAGTCTACACGCAAAGTCGGATGACCCTTCGAACGGTCTGTAGAGCGGAACATAAGCTCATCGCCATACAACATCTGAGGCATACCACGCATAGTAAGGAGCAACGTGTGTACAATCTTCATACGGCGCACATCACCCTCACATACATCACCGATACGGTCGGTATCGTGGTTAGCAGCCATAATCATCATATTATCCAAGTCGTGGTACACGAAGTCGTGTGATACAACATCATACACTCTAGTCATACCCTGACCCCAACCACCATTACCGCTCTCACACATAGCCGAACGCAATGCATCGTGCAATGGGAAGTCCATAATAGACTTTAGGTTAGAATTGAAACCATCCTTGTTATAGTTACCACCCTGCCAGTATGCCAACTGTGGGATAGAAGATGTCCACACCTCACCAACAATGTTGAAATTAGGGTACTCTGCCATAACAGCCTTACACCACTCACTCATAGGGTGCTTCTCGTTATAAGGATATGTATCCACGCGGAAACCATCCAAATTGGAATACTCAACCCACCATACAGCCCACTGCTTGAAGTAGTTGAGCAAGAACTTGTTATCCAAGTTCATATCAGCCATAGATTTATCAAACCACCCGCTCTCCATCTGGTATAAATCCGACTTCGAGGCGTTGAAATCCATATTTGTAGAGAAGGTCCAGTTAGACTGTGTATACTCATCCCACTGGTGTACCCAGTCGCTGAAAGGAAGGTCGCCATACCACCAGTGAGATGTAGAACTGTGGTTAGGCACGATGTCCATAATAACCTTCAAATCGCGCTTATGACACTCCTCGACATAGGTCTTAAACATCTCGTTTGTACCAAAACGAGGGTCGATAAGGTAGTAGTCGCTACAAGAGTAGCCGTGATACGACGCACCATTCTCGTTATCCAAAAGCAATGGTGTAGACCAGATAGCCGTAGCACCCAAGTCTGCAATATAATCAAGGTGGTCAATCATACCCTGCAAGTCGCCACCGTGTCTGCGCCACGCCTTAGAGCGGTCAGCATCCTCGGCAGTATCATCGGTAGAATCATTCTCCGCATTACCATTCGCAAAGCGGTCAGGCATAATAAGATAGACAAAGTCAGCGTTAGTAAAACTTAAACGCTCACGCGAACCCTCTCTGCGCTCAGCGATAGTGTACTTATAGTCGTACTTACGCTTGCCATTGGTAAAACGCAAGGTGTAATCTCCAGCCTTGGCATCATCCGCGATAGCCACATCCACAAAGAGGTAGTTAGGACTTTCAGCCTTATGCAATGCCTTGACAGATACACCCTGATTCTCGGGCAATATCTGAACATCGCACAACGAGATGTTGCTACCATTTACCATAATCTGCAAGTCGGTAGTCATACCCACCCACCACGACAATGGCTCGACGTGCTTGATATCAATCTTTGGTGCTGCAGCCGATACCGACACTGCAACAACAAGTGAGCAAAGTGCTAAAACAAATCTTCTCATCGTTCAATATATTTTAGGTAGGTTCTATAAATTAGGTCGAGTTGATTTTGTTGGATATTTCGAACAGATTTCTTATCTCTTTCGAGGGCGCTATGCGGGCATAGCAACCGAGAAAAGATGAGAAAGATGCCGAAATAGACACAAAAGCGACCGAAATATAAAATAAAACTACCTATTGTTAAACTTAATTTACTAATTTATAGAACATCCCTTTACTAATATTTGGTAGTGCCACGGTGCGATATCGCGCTCAACGTGGTCGTCGAGCATCACGCGCTCGCCAGTTATAACATCGCAGTACTCGCCAGCATAGATACCAGTGCGGAAATCAGCGTGAATGGTATATGGTGAGAGGTTTAGTATCGCCACTACCCTGCTACCATCAACCTCGCGCACGATGGTCATCATACAATCCTTGGCGTTGTTCTCAATCTCAATCATCTCGCCACCACGCTCGCCAGCATCCAAGGCACGCTCCTTGTGCTTAAGGTCACATAGTCGACGATATAACTCCGTAGTGCGGTTTTCGCGATACAACTCAGCAGGCATAGCATCACGCTCGAAGAACTCGAACGAGTGATCGTAGCCGACCTCCTGACCTGTATATATCAATGGCATTGTCGAAGGCATAAGGAATGTCAATGCCGTCATAACCTCCAACGATGCTCCAAAACGCGACTGCTCGGAGCCACTCCACGAATTCTCATCGTGGTTGGATGTAAAACTCATACGCATAGCCTCGCGAGGATATCTCGCACGCTCATTGTGTATGGCATTACGCAAGTCCCACACCCTACGCGCACCCTTGGCAATGTCGACCATAATATGGTGGACATTCCACTGATAACTCATATTGAAGGCTCTGTCAAAGAGGTTATCCTCCTCTGCTTCAGCCAACATAAAGATATCGGACTTTATGCGGTGTAGCTCCTCCGACACCTCCTGCCAGAACTCGATAGGCACCAACATTGCCATATCACACCTGAAGCCGTCAACACCAAACTCCTCGACCCAGTAGCGCATAGCGTCAATCTGACCGCGCCATACATCGTGATTGGCATAGTTTAACTTCGCGGTATCGGTCCAGTCCCAAGGCACCTTTGCCACACCCTGCTCGTCACGCTCATACCAATCTGCCGCGCGCTCGGTTATCCAGCGAGCATCACGTGCTGTGTGGTTGGCAACCCAGTCCAACAACACCTTGATGCCCATAGCGTGTGCTGTCGAGATAAAGGCACGAAGATCATCTTCGGTACCGAACTCGGGGTTTACACCCTTATAGTCACGAATAGAATAGTATGAGCCCAAACTACCCTTTCGACCCTCAACACCGATAGGATATATAGGCATCAACCAGATGGCATCGACACCTATAGAGCGCAAGAATGGGAGACGCTCAATGGCAGCATTGAATGTTCCCTCTGCGGTAAACTGTCGTATGTTAAGTTCGTAGAGTACAGCCGAGTAACTCCACTCTGGGTGTTTGTACATATTATAAGATTATAGGTTATTTACTCCACTAACAATGTGGAGCGTGAAAATTTTATTGTCAGAAGGGGTCAGATGCTCACTCTCGGCGAAAATGTCAGCGATGGGCTGTACTTGGCGTACTGCCCATTGCTGGCATTTTTGTTAGAGGGGGCAGATGTACCCCTTATCACAATAAAATTACTTTGCAAGAAGCATAAACGCCCAAGGCTCCAACTCAACAACATCACCTGCGTTGTACTCACGCTCCTCACCGCAGAGGCAGTTGTAGTGACCTGCAGCGTTCTCAGATAGTGTGAGGGTCTGAGCCTCAGCAGAGAAGTTGAAGATACAAAGCACCTTGTTATCCTCATTCTCACGTGTGAATGCCAAAACAGTCTCTGGAGCATCCTCAACATATACTACAGGGGCAACATTTGCACCAGCAGCCAATACAGAGTTGTTGTGACGGAATGCTGTAAGACCCTTATAGAAGTCGCGGTACTCCTTACCATACTCAAGGTCTACAAGCTCCTCGATAGAGTCCTTCTCGAAGAATGCCAAACGACGGTTAAGACCAATCTCCTGACCAGTGTAGATAAGTGGCTGGCTCTTTGGCAACACGAATGTAAGTGCAGCGAAAGTCTTGTGTGCATCGCCCATACGCTCGAACTCGGTACCTGCCCAAGAGTTCTCATCGTGGTTAGAGGTAAACATAAGACGCATTGCAGGAGCAGGATACTTCTGATCGTCGCGCTCGAGGTACTCCTTAAGATCCTTAACATACTTTGCATCAGTCTTGATAGTACCGTCACCTGCTACGTTCTTTGTCTCGCTACCACCCTTAGCCATAGCATTGAAGATGTGGTGAAGCTCCCAAGCATAAGTAGCGTCGAAACCAGACTCGTGCAACCAAGTCTCCTCACCCTCAGCCAAGAGGTATACATCAGGGTTGATCTCGCGTACCTGCTTCCAAGCCTCTGCCCAGAAGTCACCAGGAACGTTCATAGCAACGTCGCAACGGTAGCCGTCGATACCCATCTCTACCCAGAATTTAAGAGCGTCAATCATAGCAAGACGCATCTCCTGATTCTCGTAGTTAAGCTTTGCGATATCAGTCCAGTCGTACTCTACGATAGGAAGACCCTTCTCCCAATCCATAACATACCACTCCTTCTTACCCTCGTTCCACCAGTTAGCATCGCGTGAGGTGTGGTTAGCCACCCAGTCGATGATAACCTTCAAACCAAGGTCGTGAGCAGTGTTAAGGAAGCTCTGGAAGTCCTCCATAGTACCGAACTCTGGGTTGATAGCCTTATAGTCGATAATTGAGTAGTATGAGCCGAGTGAACCCTTACGATCCACAACACCGATAGGGCTGATAGGCATAAGCCATACGATATCTACACCCATCTCCTTAAGCTCTGGAAGATACTTCTCTGCAGCAGCGAAAGTACCCTCTACGGTTGCCTGACGGATGTTAAGCTCATAAACCACAGAGTTGAACTTATCAAAGTTCGATGCTGTAGCATCCTGCTTGCCACAATTGCAGCAGCCTACGAATGTCGCAACGATAGCGACTAATGCTAAAAACTTCTTCATAGTATTTAAATTATAAATTATTTGCTTGCAATAACATAGCCATATGCTGGAAGTGTTACCTCAAGGTTACCCTCGCCCAAGCACTTAACATCTGCGCCCTCTGTTGCCACAGCCTTCTCCAAGCCACCGCACTTAACGAACTCTGGCAATGTAGCGTTTACGATGGTAGCCTCGCCGCGAACATTCATCGCAACAACTACCCACTCGCCCATATAGTGGCGCAAGAATACCCACGCAGCATCGTCAACATAGAGAGTACGAATATCGCCATACATCAATGGCATAGAGCCACGACGATACTTCATCAACGCCTGTGTCTGGGCGTACTCCTTAAGCTGATAGTCGTTGTAACCCTCGAAGGTCATCATATCGCGGTTGTCTGGGTCGTTAGCACCTGGAACACCGAACTCATCGCCCTGATAGATACAAGGAACACCAGGTACGGTAGCGATGATAGCCTTCATAAGCTGTAGGCCTGCGTGACCCTTATCCATATCGCCTACAACAACCTCACGGTGCCAGCCCTCTGCCTTATCATCAACACCCCACAATGGCATATCGCCACCAGCGATAGAGATAAAACGTGGCTTATCGTGGTTACCTGTGATGTTACCCATAGTGTGGTGTGAGCCATATGCAGCCTCCGACTCCTCGACAACGTATGCGATATCGCGCATAGAGCGGTTAGTATCGACGATAACATCGCGTGATGTATGATATAGGTTGAAGTCGAACTGTGAGTCAATCATACCAGTCTTAACGTATGAGCCGATAAGCTCAACAGAGCCATAGGTCTCGCCAATCTGCCACAATGGACGGTCTGGCATCTCAGACTTCATCTTATGACAAAGCATACGCCAATAATTCAACGGAATATGCTTGCACGCATCGTGGCGGTAGCCATCGAAGTCGAAGTTACGCACCCAGTGCAATGCAGAGTCGGTCATAGGTTCACATACCTCCTCGCGCTCAAGGTCGAGGGTTGGGATATGCTTGTCAAACCAAGTGGTAAGACGCTGTTCGTCCCACAAGGCGATGTTCTCGCGACCGTCAGGAAGGATAAGATCGGTAGTCCAATCTGGATGCTCCTGAAGCACTGGAGAGTTGATATGTAGGTGGTTAGCCACATAGTCAAGAATAACGTTCATCTCTGATGAGTGAGCCTTGTCGAGCATAGCACGAAGTTCATCCTCTGTACCGAAACGCTTGTCTACGACGGTGCTGTAGATAGGCCAGTAGCCGTGGTAACCAGAGAACTTGGTATCTGGGTTAACATTCTGACCCCAAGCATCATATGGGTTCTGTGTGATAGGCGAAATCCAGATTGTGGTGATACCTAAATCTGCGAAGAAGCCATCCTCGATTTTTGCTGTGATACCCGCAAGGTCACCACCCTGATAGTCTACCTTATCCAAAACCTCTGGAGAGTTAATCTTCCAGTCGTTAGCGGTATTACCATTGTTAAAGCGGTCAATCATCAACGAGTACAAAACCTGTGACTGGGCATCCTGACGACGGATGTCGTTGGCATCAGTAACCACAGCACCAGACTCCAAAGGAAGGAGAATATCGTTGAAGCGACCAGCCTCTGACGCTGCGAAGATACGCACCACCGAGCGGTCAAAGTTCTTGGCACACTCTGGCACTGCCACGCGAATGGTGTTGCCCTCAATCTCCACCTCCTCGATAATCTTGTTCTGCCATAGCGCGATAGCCTCTGCAACAGGTACAGTAGCCTCGACTACAATACGACCATCCTCAACGGCTGTGGTAGACATATAACTACCCTTTGTGTCGCGGTTGCCACCAAGCACCACGATAGCCAAAGTCTCGTCGTTGTGCCATACGTCGATTGTAGATACCAATACCTCAGCCTCTGTAGTAAGTTCAAACTCTGACCAGTCGCCAGATGTGTTGCTAAGAGCAATGCGCTCATCTGCTGTTGTCACATCATCAGCACCCACCCAGTATGGATAGTAGTCAGTAAGATAGTGCGCCGTTGTACCTGCCTTAACATTCATAGGCACTACTGCGGTGCTGTTGCCAAGCTCGAACTTAGCAGGAGCCTCGCTCGACATACAATGTACTGCAAGTAGCGATATTAACGCAGCACACGCAAGGAAAATTAGTGATTTTAGTCTCATAGTTATCTGCTTTATATTTCTTCTCTTCTTGTTTGGTAAATTATCTTCTTCGTTTTCAGTTATATATCACAAAGCGCACAAACCGTTTCACCTTTCACTTTTCAGTTTTCAGTTTTCACTTTGTAAATTGGGGTCGGGAGACCGATCAAAGTCGCCCGACCAAAGGTAATACCGCGCCTAAGCGCAAGCATAAGCACGATATTTAGTTAAGAAAGGTTAATTACTTCTTAGTGATAGTGAAAGTCTCAACCTCGCCATCAACAGTAAGAACGATCTCGTAAGTACCAGCCTCAGCAACTACGATATCACCAGAGTTGAAAGTTGCAGGGAATGAAGTACCGTCTACTGGAGCAGCAGTAAGATCCTCAGTTGCAGCGAAACCGTAGTTGATATCCCAAGCACCGTCAGCACGAACCTTGAACTTCTTGTCAGCATCCTCAGCCAAGATCTCGATAGTAGCAGATACTGAGTTACCGTTAAGAGTCATAGCAGTGTCAGTCCAACCGTTGAATGAACCAGTAACACCCCAAGAGTGGTCGCCAAGAACTACAACTGGCTCCTCCTTTGGTGCTGGAGCCTCAGTCTCCTCACCATTGATAGATGCCAACCACTTGCCATCCTCACCCTTAGTTGTAAGAGCAACGACAGTACCATCAACAACTACCAACTCCGTAATATCAACAGTCTGCTCAGTACCGTTGTTGATGATGAAATTGATTGTCTGACCACAAAGCTCTGCTGGAGCAACCCATACATAGTAGTCACCCTCTTTCTCTGTCAACGCTGTACCTGGCCAACCACCAAGAAGCTCACCATTATCAGTCCAAGCGTAGGCATTACAATTCTCCCACGCACCTGCTGATACGTCACAAAGAATCTTAGACTCTGTAAGCTCGAACTCAGGAGCGTTAGTCTTGTTCTCCTCTGGAGCACAAGCAACAGCAAATGCAGCTACTGCAATTGCAAAAAACTTTACAAGTTTCATAATGATAAAAATTTAATTAGTTAATAAAAAGGTTTATAAAATGGTTTTATAAATTGTTCTTATGCGGATAATTACTTAACTACAGTTACTGTGAAAGTAATAGCCTCTGTTGAGTACTCCTTACCTGTTTCACCTACTCGAGCAACTAAATGGGCCTTAATCTCAGAAGGAGTATTCTCTGCAATACCAAAACCACCCTGATCAACAGTATTAGTCATTAGTTGCTTAATCTGAGAGTAGGTAAGTTCCATTGATGTAACATCAACAATTGACTTCTCCTCTGTAGTTTCGTCCTCAACCTCTTTTTTATTTGATGTAGAGTTCACAAATAGTTCTGTATCTCCATAAGTAAAATAGAGATTGTACGAAAAGATAATACCCTCTCCGAAATATGCCTTATCCCACTCTAATACGAGCTTTGTTGCACCATTGTCAGATGTAATATTAATCTCGGTATTATCAACCGAATGCAGCACAGGACCAACTACTTCCGTATCAGGAAGCATTTGTATCTTTTCCAAGTCTGTCTCACAAGCAGAGAAACAAAAAGCTGCTGCAATAATGAGAGAAAAATATTTAACTAGTTTCATAATCTTAATGTATCGTTAAATTGGATTATGTCTATTACTTAATCTCTTCGTTATTCTTGTCATAACCCTCTGGGTTGTGCAAGTTAGGGTTAGCCTCAAGCTGCTTACTTGGAATAGCAAACAACTTCTTATACTCTGGGAATGAGGTACCTACACGGCTATTACCACCCTTGAAAGGCCAAAGATACTCAGCAGAGCAGAAGAGATCGTAACGAATAAGGTCGGTACGACGGCAAGACTCCCACATCAACTCACGAGCGCGCTCAGCAACAAACATATCACGTGCCTCGTTGCTCCAAGACTGTGGCAATGTGAGTGCCTCAACACCTGTACGAACAGCCAACTCATCCATCTTAGGCTGCGCTGTAGAGCCCTCGCCAAGACGTACACAAGCCTCCGCATAGATCAGGTGAATCTCACCCAAACGAACTACTGGAAGGTCAATATTAGAGAATGTGTTGATATCCTGATAACTCTTAGCCTTCACTGGATCAGCAGGAACATCGTTAAACTTGAGACAAGTCCAACCATACTCGAAGAGGTAAACCTCAGTAATTGTTGGCATATAGCCATTACCACTTCGACCCTTAATCCAGAACATCTTACCGCGGTTATCATCGCACTCATACTCACCAGTCTCAAAGTTAGCATTCTTAACATTGAAGTAACGCTCTACGTAGAAACCATCGATACGAGGGCCACCCCAACCTGCAGAGTTACCATTGATAGACTTCTTCACACCATTCTCCTCAATAAGAGTGGTATCAGTAGCAGCAATGGCTCCCGCAGTAAGGAATGTTGTACCACCATATGACTGCTGATTCTTGTTATCGAATGGAATAGCGAACAAGAACTCGTTGATAGCATCTGGGTTCTCACCGTTATCGCCACGGAACATATCAGCATAGTTATCACAAAGTTTGTAACCCAAACCGTAGATACGCTCGCAAGTCTGCTTTGCCTTCAACCACTCTGGCTCACCCTTATAGGTCTCAGCATTGAGATATACACGAGCCAAAAGACCAAGAGCAGAACCCTTATCCATACGAGGATAGTTAGAGCGTGCTGCAGGAAGCGCAGAGCCATCAGCTGTCAACGCCTCCAACTCTGCAACGATATACTCGTAAATCGTTTTGCTATCAGCCTGCTTAGGAGCCTCGATACCAACCTTATCCTTCTCAGTTGCGAAAGGTACAGCACCAAACACATCCATAGCCATCCAGTAGTACCAAGCACGAATCACACGAGCCTCAGCACGGAACTCCTGAATCTTAGCCTTCACATCGCTTGGAACACCACGAGCATCCAACTTATCGTCAGCAGTCTGACGCAAGAACTCGTTACAGAACGAGATTGACTGGATAGAGCGGAAGAAAACACCGAACACAGCATCGTTATCAGCATCTGTCCAAGTGTTGTTGTTCATAGCACGAGTCCAAGCATCGTTACCCCAAGCAACCTTACAAGCATCTGTAGTAGCCTCCTGGCATACAAAGAATGCACGAGCAATCTGGCTGGCACCAGCATCGCTTACAGTTACATAACTAACCTCGTGAGAACTCATAGTATTGTAGAGCTTCGCAAGACCAGTAAGGTACGACTCAACTGTATCGTTATAGGCTGTCTCTGATGTTACATCAGTCTCGTTGAGTGGAAGAGCATCGAGATCCTTCACACAAGAAGAGAGCGTAAGCATCGCACCGAGAACAGCAGCAACAATATATTTTGTCTTCATTGTTATTCTGTTTTTATCGATTAGAAATTAAGGTTTAGACGCACTGAGTAAGTACGAGGACGTGGCCAGATAGTGCCATCGATACCTTCACTGCTGTTGATCTCAGGGTCAAGACCGCTATACTTGGTTAGAACAAATACATTCTGAACACCTGCAGCGATACGCAACTTCATATCGCTGTTACCCAACTTACCAAATGTGTAACCCAAGTTGATATCGTCCAAACGGAAGAATGATGCATTCTCCAAGAAGAGGTCTGATATCCACTGCTCCTGAGTATTTGCTGCAACCCAACCTGTACGCTTGGTAGCCTTAGTGTAGTTACCAATAGTACCAGAGTTAACATCAATATTGGCAGTAGAGTGTGAAGACCATACATCGTTGAACGCATAGTTACCTACAGAGCCGTGACCGTTGAAACCGAAGTCCCAATTCTTGTAGCTAACCTTGAAGTTTAGACCAAAGAAGAAGTCTGGCAATGTACTCTTACCTGTGTTGTAACGGTCTTCCTGATCAATCTGACCATTTCCGTTAGTATCATACATAGCATTCTGGATAGGGTTACCATCAGCATCGTACACCTGACGGAACATATAGAAGGTATAAGGCTTGCAACCCTCACGGTGCATAACCATACCTACACCACCTGTACCCTTTGATGGACTACCCATATATACTGTATACTCATCCTTATGGTTGTTGTTCAACTCCAAGAAGTAAGTATCCTGGAATGTACCGTTGAAACCAAAACGAACGCTCCAATCACGAGTACGAACTGGGTTGAAGTTCAAAGAGAACTCAACACCCTCGTTACGCATAGAACCGATATTGGTTGTAATGGTATCACCGAAGTTTGCACCAAGAGGAGTAGTTACATCGTTCAAAAGATCGTATGTATCGCGACGATAGATATCTACGCTACCATCAACCAAACCATCCCAGAAGCCGAAGTCGATACCTGCATTGTAGGTAACGGTAGTCTCCCAACGGATGTCAGGGTTGTAGGCTCTTGGAGTGTAGTAGTAGTAGTAACCATCCTTACCCAAGTATGCCTGATCGTGAGAACCTGTTGACTGATAGTAACCTGCAAGATACTTGTAGTTACCAATCTCCTGCTGACCTGTCTCACCATAGCCCAAACGCAACTTCAAGGTAGATACAGCCTCGCTATCCTCCAAGAATGACTCCTCCTTTATGTTCCAAGCAAAGGCTGCTGATGGGAAGTAACCCCAACGATTCTCCTTCGCAAACTTTGAAGAACCATCGGCACGCATAGTGAATGTGAACAAGTAACGAGAGTCATAAGAGTAGTTCAAACGACCGAAGAATGATACGATAAAGCTCTCCTCAGCACGGAATGTAGTATCGTGGCGAGGGTTCTTTTTGTTATCCTTATTAAAGTAGCCATATGAGTTACCACCACCATAAACGTGCTGCCAAGAGTAACCTGCAGTAGCATCGATATTGTGGTTACCAAAAGAGTCATTATAGTTACCGTAGAACTCCAAAAGGTTGTTGTAGTTTCTACCGAAGCCCTCCTGATACTGGCCCCAACCCATAGCATCGCTATCCAACCAAGCACCACGAGAACTTGGCATAGTCTTATTGTAGGTCTTAGAGATAGCGTAGTCTGTACCAAGGTTCAAATTGAAGCGCAAAGCCTCGAAACCGTGTACCTTATAGTCGATCTGCGCATTACCCAAGAAACGGTATGCTCGCTTCTCTGAGATGTGATCGTAAAGAGTTGAAAGTGGGTTGTTTGAAGCCAACTTATTAGGGTTGAACATACCATTTGCACTTGCCTCACCATACTGGAAGTAACCGTTGGTAATCATACTGCCATTCTCGCGGTATGCAGGCATTGTAGGGTTGAAGAATGCAGCCTCGCCAACAGCACCACTATTAGCAGTATCCTCGAAACTGTAAACACCCTTAGCAGAGAGAGATACAGTAAGATGCTCGTCGAAGAACTTAGGAGATGTGTTAAGATCCAAAGTCAAACGATCGTACTTAGAGCCGTGCAATGTACCCTGCTGGCTTGTGTAACCTACAGATGCGCGGTATGGCATCTCGTCGCAGTACATAGCGTTGTCGTAGTTACCATAGAGGCTTACATTGTGGTCGTGAGAGAAGGCTGGACGGAAGATAAGGCTCTGCCAGTCAGTATCTGCAGTACCCAACATCTTCTCGATTGTTGCAAGAGTTGATGTACCAGCAAATGACTCACGCAAGAAATCCTTATACTCAGTAGCAGACATCACTGGAAGAACGCCAGAGTTCTGAGATACGCTGAACGAGCCATTGTAAGCAACATTCATCTTGTTACCCTTACCCTTCTTGGTAGTGATGATGATGACACCGTTAGATGCACGTGAACCGTAGATAGCAGCTGCAGAAGCATCCTTCAATACGGTGAACGACTCGATATCGTTAGCATTAACCATTGACAATGGGTTAGACATACCGCCACCCATATCGTTAGCGATAGGTACACCGTCGATTACAACAAGAGGGTTAGAACTTGCGTTAAGTGATGAAATACCACGAATACGCATTGTAGCACCAGAGTTAGGACCACCATCACCAGGGATAACCTGCAAACCTGGAACCTTACCCTGCATCATATCCTGTGTAGATACGATAGCACCACGGTTGATGTCCTCAGCCTTAACAGCCACAACAGAACCTGTAAGGTCATTCTTCTTAACGGTACCGTAACCAATAACCACAACATCGTCGATCATAGCCGAGTCCTCCTCAAGGACCACACGCTGCAACTCTGTAGACGCTGCTGCAAGCTCTTTAGTCAAGTAACCAATGTAGCTAATTGATACAATCGACTGACCACCCTTAACCTTCAGTACGAACTGACCGTTAACATCGGTAGTAACACCGTTAGTAGTACCCTGCTCAATAACAGTAGCACCAATAACTGGTGTGCCGAATGTGTCAACTACCACACCCTTCACCTCAAATTTACCCGACTGGGCAAACACCTGAGCGGGAACTGCCATCACAAGGAGAGCAAGACCCAAACACATAGTCAAGAATTTTCTCATAGTGTGTGTTAGTTTAGTTAATAATTTATTTAAATTTGTTTTACTCTTTAATATATAAGGCTATCGTTTGGTCTTGATGCCAAATACTGCCACTGCACCAAGCAACAACGATACGCCCGCAACAACAAGCATCGAAATCTGACCTGTCTGGATGCCACCGACAACTTCGCCTCCTACAAAGCCCAAAATCAAACCACCTACCAACGATGCCACAATCTGTGGCAAGCAAATTGTACAGTTGAACAAACCGAGGTACGAACCCATAGACTTACCCGATAGCGAGTTGGTAAGCATTGCGAATGGCATAGCAAGCATCGCTGCCCAAGCACAACCAATAAGCAAGAACGACACGAACAACATATACTGGTCGTGGATAAAGTAGGTCGAGATGAAACCGACAGCACCAAGCACCAAACTCAACGAGTATGCGAACTTTGTACCCTTAATGCGTGGCAACACCAAAGCCCAAAGGATAGAGCCTACAGCCTGAACAGCGAACAAAACGCCTGTCCAGTCGCCCGCAGCCTGATACTCTGCCGATGATGTCTCGATAGTACCCCAAACGTTCTCGGCAATACCTCCAGTGGTGTAGGTCCACATATAAAGAAACGCAAACCAAGAGAAGAACTGAACAAGACCAATCTGCCAGAAGGCCTTTGGAGCGTGGAACAACAACTCAATAAGGTTGCTCTTCTCCTCCTTAACCTCCTCCTTGATGCCGTGGAACGCAGCATACTCCTCTGGATCCATCTCCTTAACCTTGGCACCTGTGTAGAGTACGCAAAGGATAAGAATTGCAGCACCAATATAGAACGACCAAGTTACAGAGTCTGGAATCATACCCTCTGGAGCAATATTCTTAACACCCATCCAAGTGAAGATGTATGGGAAGAGGTAACCTACCAACGAACCAGCGTTACACAAAAGGCTCTGAATAGAGTATGCCTCAGTCTTCTGCTCCTCGTTAACCATATCGCCCACCATCATCTTGAATGGTTGCATAGCCATATTGATTGAGGTATCGAGCAACATCAACATAATAGCACCAAATGCCAACGCTGCCTTAACGGTCATATTGAAACTACCAGCGTTTGGCAACAACGCCATAACAATAATAGCCACCAACGCACCTACATAGAGGTAAGGCTTACGACGACCCCACTTGCACCAAGTCTTGTCGCTCATAGCACCTACGATAGGCTGTACTATCATACCCATCAATGGGGGCAACACCCAGAAGAAACTCAACGTGTGTGGGTCAGCACCCAATGTAGCAAAAATACGGCTGATATTAGCACTCTGAAGTGCGTATGCAATCTGCACTCCGAAGAAACCGAAGCTTAGATTCCACATCTGCCAAAATGAAAGATTTCGTTTCTGCATATCCTCCTATTTATTTTAAGTTATTTCGTTAATTAGCATAATAATATGAGCGTATTATTAAATAATTTTAATATCTACACTATACTATGACTACAAATGTTACGAAAAAAAGGCAAACAAGCAAATAATTTTCGACCAAAGGAGAGAATAATGTGATGAAATGCTAAAATACCAAACCGAACGGGCAGATTACGAATCAGACCTCTACGACACAACATTGGAAAGTTTAAAAATAATTTTTGTGCCGATTTGGAGGCAATTTTTTTTTGACTAACTTTGTGGGAAAATTCCAACTTTTCTAACTTATAAAACTATTTCTACTATGAAAGAGGATCAGGGAAAACAGATTTTCGGTGTGGTAAAGATTGGGGATAAAGGACAAATCGTAATCCCTAAAGAGGCGCGTGAGGTATTTGGACTCAAGCCCGGAGACTCACTACTTGTGCTTGGCGACATCACCAAAGGCATAGCCTTGGTAAAGACGAAAGTATTTGATGACATCGTGGAGGATGTGTTTAACAAATAGCACAGAGATGGAGAATAGAAGATACCTATTTATCGACAACATACGCTGGGTGGTGGTGGTGCTCGTACTGATATACCACGTTTTCTACAACTACAATACTCTCGGAGTCTTTGGTGCAATTGGTGGGTTCAAACCCAATCAGTGGCAGGACATAGTATGCACGCTACTAAACCCGTGGTTTATGACCCTGCTATTTGTGGTGGCGGGAGCATCGTCGCGCTACGCAATACAGCGTCACTCTGCAACAGAGTTTCGCATCGAGCGCAGACGCAAACTACTTATCCCTTCAACACTCGGAATCGTTGTGTTTGGATGGATATTGGGTATGATAAATATGGCAAATGCCAACTTCGAACTTCCCGAGGGTACGCCAAACTGGGTGATATACCTAATTTCACTACCTAACGGCACAGCACATCTATGGTTTATCCAAGATTTATTCCTATTCTCACTATTGCTATTATTAGTGCGCAAGCTGCTTGATGTAGAGCGTGTTGACAGATGGATTACTACCCTACCAAAGCACAAAATTGCACTTGTAATGGTAGCGGTACTTGGCATATTTTACCTCACCTCGCTAACACAGATAGACAACCCTTCGCCAGCAATGGGACTACTAAACCTCTACAGACCGTTTTACTACTTTGCGACCTTCTTGGTGGGATACTACATCTTCTCATCGGAGGTGGCACACAACTACCTCGCTTCAAAGGCGAAGTTATTAGTTGCGCTGGCTCTAATGTCGGCTGTAGCATTTGCCATACGATACTATGGCGAGGACTACACCCTGCCAGCGGTCGTACAAAGTCCGTTATGCAACCTATTCTGTTGGGCGAGTGTGATTGCTATGTTTGGCGGTTTTAAGCGTTGGGCAGACAGAACATCTGCATTCGCAACATATATGGCACGCAGTAGTTTTGGAGTCTACATCGTGCATATGACCATATGCTCGGCAACCTGCATAATACTCAAGCAGACAGCACTACCTATGTGGAGCATCTACGCCATAACCCTAACAACCACCCTTTTAGGGTCGTTCTTGCTATGGGAGATACTCCGCAGAATACCATTCATAAGATGGTGTATGTTTGGCATCAAGGCTAAACGATAGCATTAGTTGCTATCGAGCCATACGAGGAAGTCGGAGGTACGGCTACGGCTAACAACAACATCCTCCTCGGTGCGAGGGTTGAGTTGCAGTTTTAGGCGCGTACCGAGATGTTTCGAGATATTCTCTATGGCATTTATAGATACGATACAACTGCGTGATACTCTAAAGAATCGCTTGGGGTCGAGTACCTCCTGCACCATATCCAACGAGTAGTCCAACAGACGACGAGTACCTGCGAAATTAACAGCGTAGGTACTCTTCTCTTCAGAGTAGCAATATGCTATGTCCTCCACAGGGATAATGATAATCTTCTCGCCAGTCTTTACGATAAAACGCTTCTTATACTCCTTATCTTTGCCACCCACCTTGGAGATTGCATCCAACAAGTTCTCCATCGTAGGGGTATTATGATGCTCCATACGCTCCAAGCAACGCTCCCAGGCACTCACAAAGTCGCTATCAGTGATAGGTTTTAGCAAGTAGTCGGTACTGTTGATACGGAACGCCTTGACAGCATAATTATCATAGGCTGTGGTAATTACCACCTGCGTGTTAACACTGACCTTGTCAAAGATATCAAAGCATACGCCATCGGATAGTTCCACATCCATAAAAATCACATCAGCACCATCGGGGTTATCCTCGAGCCACTTGATTGTAGAACGCACAGAACTAATCGTCGATACGATAACGCTATTTGTGCAATGCTTGTCGATAAGTTTTTTAAGGTTTATCTGAGCAGGTATCTCATCCTCAACAATAAGTATCTTTATCATACTATCGGAAGTTTTACAATAAATTCACTTTCACTCTTCTCTACCACAATACTGCGTCCAGTTATATCCAAATATTGTCGGCGTATATTCTCCAACCCTAAATGCGTCGAGGGCTGACCGTGTGTGCGTGGCTGGAGATTGTTTCTAACAACTATCCAATCACCCTCGATAGCGATGGTCACCACAAGAGGCGACTCCACAGAGACAACATTATGCTTTGTGGCATTCTCCACCAAGAGTTGTAGGGCGCAAGGCACCACAGAACTCTCATACATCGACTCTGCGATATTGACATCAATAACCACACCTTCGGTAAATCTCTCCTTGATAAGATCGATATATTTACCCGTGAAATCGAGTTCCTCGCCAAGTTTCACAAGGGGTTTCATATCGTTGCTGAGCATATAGCGATACATACCCGCGAGTTTATGGATAAAGGCACTCGCGCGCTCGGTCTGTTGGTCCTGCACAAGGTAGTCGAGGATGCCTAACGAGTTAAACAAAAAGTGTGGGTTTATCTGCTGTTTCAAACGCTCATATTGATACTCCGAACGGTGCTTCTGCTCACGCTCCTCACGCAGCCTCTGATGCGACAATATCGACATATGCACAAGATAGCATATCGTGATGATTATCAGGTCTAAAAGCAACGCTGCGGAGAGTACTCGCACGAAGTCTGTGGGAGTAGAAAATGTAGAGTTGAAATAGGGAATATCGAAGTACACAACAAAGGTTGTGAGCAACGGAATTATAAGCGACGAAAGTATCACTGCAAGAGTAGCAGTATAGGAGTTACGATACTTGCTCTTCTTATGCTTGGATATCTGTATCGTGAGGATAATATTTCCCGCCAAAAGCAACAATACCGCCCAACTATTGACCACAATATTGAGGATGTTCTCAAGGATCATATTCTCGGTAAAGATACCCGCTCTATCCATTACCACATAGCCCATACGAAGGATAAGGATAGAGAGTCCTACCGCCACGATATGCTTTGGCGCGATTGAGAGATTTGTGTCGTTACTACGCAGACGCTTAACGCGGATAGTGATTATATTGATGACAATACCGAGTACCAACGTGATGACAAACGTCGTTATGGCAGGGGCGAGCGTATCGCTCTGCACCAATGACTGCATCGGCTCACGCAACCACGAACCTATGACAAAACCGAGTAGCGTTGCCACCATCGTGAGAATTGCCATAATATCCACTCGCGTACGGTTGTTCATCGCAACTACAAGAACCATCAAGATGGTGAGTATGGTGAGGGGGATATCGTCGTAGTAGTGCAACATACGACTCACCATCGCCACACCGAAATGGCATAGCGCAAACAGGAACACTATCGCAGTGTTATTTATAAATCGAAATCTCACCATATTTCGCAAATTTAAATAATATTTTCGCCATTTGCAAATATTCAGTAAATATTTATGGGAGGTTCTATAAATTAGGTCGAGATGATTTTGTAGGCTATTTCGAGCAGATTCATTATCTCTTATGAGGGCGCAATGCGAGCATTGTAACCGAGTAAAGATAAGGAAGATGTCGAAATAGGCACAAAAGCAACCGA
>JAGCKG010000103.1 GCA_017647625.1 Alistipes sp.
GAGCATTTCAAAAATTTTGTTAAATGGTATCTGTACCTCCAAAGCAATCAGGGGAAAATCGCCAAAAAGAATGAGCGAGAGAAATAAATCTCTCGCCCATTTTAAGATTCAAAAAGCGCCACTTTTTGCATCATTACCAAACAAATGGGGTTGTTCTGAAGCGAACAACCCCATTATTATTAATACCCGTAACTCTATATACACATCTCAAATATGCGCACTACATCCTCTTTAGTCAATGTCTTGAAACCCTTGATATCGCCATAGCGGCACGCCTTCTCTGCCATTAAATCAAAATCTTCACGCTTAATACCTACCTCTGTAAAGGTGCGCTGCAAGCCAAGTTTCTCAAATAGGAACTCTTCAGTACGACGAATACTCTCGCGAGCGATGGTCATCTTATCCTGCGAAGCATCTATACCAAAGACATTCACACCATACTGCACATACTTATCCACTGTAGTATCATCAAGGCAATACTCCATCCAGCGAGGAGTCAATATCGCCAAGCCTAAGCCGTGAGTGATATCGTATACGGCAGAAAGTTCGTGTTCCATAGGATGACAACTCCACGCCTTACGCTTACCGCCATTGATAAAGCCATTAATCGCCCACGACGAACACCACATAATGTTGGCGCGCGCCTCATAGTTCTCTGGCTCTGCAAGTGCAACAGGGGCAAACTTAACGATGGTCTTGAGCATACCCTCCATAAAACAGTCAAGCATAAAGAGATCCTCCTGAGTATTGAAATAGACCTCAATGATATGCGACATAATATCAGCAGCACCCGCAGCAGTCTGGAACTTGCTTACAGAATATGTCAACGTAGGGTCCAAGAACGAAACCTTAGGTAACAACGCTGGGGCAAGGCGACCGAGTTTATCTCCAGTCTCAAGGTTTGAGATAACACCCGCAGTATCCATCTCCGAGCCAGTGGCAGAGAGTGTTAGAATGGTCACTATAGGCAATGCTCGCTCCAATGGCTTAGCATTAGCACCAAAGAACTCCCACGCATCGTGGTCGACACACGCACCTGCAGCCATAAACTTGGTTGCATCTATTGTTGAGCCACCACCTACAGCCAACAACACATCGATATTATGCTCCTTACATATCGCCACGCCTGCACGCACAGACTCTATACGAGGGTTCGGCTCGATGCCCGATAACTCGTAGACCTCCATCTCTGCATTATGTAACTCCTCTATAACTCTGTCGTACAAACCGATACGCTTAATAGAGCCACCGCCATATGTAAGCAATACACGCTTACCGAATTTGCGCAACTCCTTACCGAGATGTCCGAGTTGGTTTTCACCGAAATACACCTTGGTTGGTATATTATATACAAAATTATTCATAGGCTAATAAGTATTAACTAAGACAAAGATAGTTAATTTTTATATAAATATAAAGTATCTACACAACATTCTGTTGTTATGCTTCTTTTTTAACTATTTTTTACTACCTTTGTGGCGCACTTTTGCAATAACCGATTCAGTTCATAATTATGTTGAGTAGAAGATTGCTTCGAATTAAAGTCGCTAAGAGACTTTACGCACATCTTAAGTCAGGCTCCGATAACCTTCGTGCTTCGGAGAAAAGCCTCGTTGAATCTATTGACAAAGCATACGACCTCTATTTCCAGATGATGTCTTTCGTTGTGGAGGTAGCAAACTATGCAGAAAATCGTATCGAGCTTGCCAAGCAGAAGAAGTTGCCTACATACGAGGATTTGAACCCAAACCGTCGTTTTGTTGACAACGCTGTTATCCACCTTATCGCCAACAGCGACTCGGTGAACGACTATCTTGCAGAGCATAAACTCGGTTGGTCACAGCACAACGACATCATCCGCGATGTGTATAACCGTCTTATCGAGGCAGAGTTCTACAAGAAGTATATGACTGCGCCAGTGGTAACATTTACCGACGATAGAAAGTTTGTCGAGGAGTTCTACCAGTGGCTTGAGCAGGACGAGGATATGCTGGAGGCAGTAAACGAGATGTCGCTACTATGGACTGACGACTATGGTTTCGCTTTGTTTATGGTTGTGCGCACTCTTCAAAACCTCAAGCGTAGCCATACAGAGGTTAAGGTACTACCAAAGTTCAAGAGCGATGAGGATCTCGATTTTGCCAAGCGTTTGTTCGTAAAGGCATTGGTGGACTACGAGGATAACCAGGCTATCGTTGACCGCTACTCTAAGAACTGGGATGTTGAGCGCGTAGTATTTATGGACTCGCTTATTCTCGGCATCGCCATTGTGGAGTTGACCCAGTTCGATTCTATACCTGTTAAGGTTACTCTCGACGAGTGGATTGATATTGCAAAGTACTACTCTTCGCCTACAAGTAGCAACTTCGTGAACGGTGTCTTGGACAAGATTGTCGCAGACTTCGTAGCCGAGGGTAAGATTCAGAAGAGCGGTCGCGGACTACTATAGTATAAGGTATGAGGCGCGCGAAACTACTCGCTGTAGTGACTTTTGCCGTTGTTGCGGTGGGCGTAGCACTCGCCTTGCTTATCCCACGAGATAGCAACAGCGTAGAGTCTATAGAGCAAGTATCCACTTTCAACGGCATAGTTGCAGAATATCGTGGTACAGAGCCTTGCGAGGTCATCGTTGATCTTGGATATGTGACGCGCTCGGCAACTGCGAATGAAACTATACGCCTTGTAAACCGAAGCGACTCCCCTATCCTACTTTTGGACTACTCTACGCAGTGCAGATGTATGTGGTTAGAGTTTGAGCGCAAGCCCATTGCTCCAAATGAGAGTATCGACATAACACTAACCTTCGACTCGCGTGGCGAGTGGGGTTCGGTGGGCAACTATATGGAGATTACCACGTCCAAGGAGACTGCGCCTGTAGTTTTGTGGATTGGTGCAGAAATAGAGTAGGAAGTGGTTCAAACAGCGAAATCGTGTTGCGCGGATAATAAATATGTGTATATTTGCGTTTTGGAATTAACATAATAAACTATTTATAACTATGAATTTACTTTTTATTGATGGCGAGGTTGTAGAGACAGCCGTAGAGGCAGTTGCTAACAACGAGGTTACACTTATCGAGGAGCAGGTTGTTGATGCTCCTATGGCAGATGCAACTGCACAGCCAGCACCTGCTGGTAGCGGTTCTTTCTGGATTATGATTATCGCAATGATTGCTGTGATGTACTTCTTTATGTGGCGTCCAGAGTCGAAGCGTCGTAAGCAGATGGAGAACTTCCGCAAGGGTTTGAAGAAGGGCGATAAGATTATCACTGCTGGTGGTATCTATGGTACTGTTAAGGAGGTACACGACACTTATCTTCTTATCGAGGTTGACAACAATGTAGCCATCCGTATCGACAAGAATATGGTTGCTGGCGCACCTATGCAGAACGCATAATCGAGGTCAAACCAAGCATAAATTAAAACCTGTCCAACTAAAAATTGGGCAGGTTTTTGCATTTTCTTAAACAAATACTTATCTTTGTCTAAAGAAACTAACTAAAAACTTTAATATCTATGGGACTACTACAAGAGTTTAAGACCTTTGCTCTAAAGGGTAATGTTGTTGATATGGCAGTCGGTGTTATCATCGGTGGTGCTTTTGGTAAGATCGTAACCTCATTGGTTAACGATGTTATTATGCCACCTCTTGGTATGCTTATCGGCAAGGTAAACTTCACAGACCTTGCTTTGAATCTTGGTTCAGAGGCTGAACCTGTGATGTGGAAGTATGGTGCTTTCCTACAGCAGGTATTCGATTTCCTTATCGTAGCACTCTGTATCTTCTTCCTTATCAAGGGTATCAACCGTCTTTCTGAACTTACCAAGAAGAAGGAGGCCGAGGAGGCTGCAGCTGCTCAGCCAGCACCTGCTCCAGAGCCAGAGCCAACAAAGGAGGAGGTACTTCTTACCGAGATTCGCGACCTGCTAAAGGAGAGAAAATAGTGATAGAGTCGAACAAATAGTAGACTATCAACGAAAAAGCCACTCAAGATTCTCTTGAGTGGCTTTAATATTATTTAATTAGTCGATTTGTTCGCTCGTCAGGGAAAACAACCTTTGGTTGGAAGGTCTTAGCCTCCTCGAAGTCCATAAAGCCGTAACCCATAATGATTACGATATCGCCAACTGCGGTCTTACGGGCTGCGGCACCATTGAGACAGATACATCCGCTACCACGTTCGCCCTTGATTACATAGGTCTCGATGCGCTCGCCATTGTTGTTATTTACAATCTGTACCTTCTCGCCCTCAATCAATCCAGCCGCATCCATTAGGTCCTCGTCGATAGTGATGCTACCAACATAGTTTAGATTAGCCTCCGTAACACGTACGCGGTGAATCTTAGATTTCATTCTCTCTATAAACATAGTCTGGGTAGGTTTCTAAAGTTACTTAATCTTGATATTGTCGATAAGGCGTATCGCGCCAGCCTGTACAGCACAGCATCCCTGAATACGCTCCGAGTCGCTCCAACGCTCTACCTTCTGCATAGAACGAGCATCCACAGCCTCGAAATAGATAGTCTTGAGCAATGGGTTAGAGTCGATGGTGGCAACCACCCACTCTGTTAGTTCTGCAGGGCTCATACTCTCCATCTTCTCGGCACACTGCTTGATGGTAGCATAGATATGAGGTGCTGCAGCACGATGCTCTGGTGTTAGTAACTCGTTGCGTGATGATAGTGCAAGACCATCCTCACCACGAACGATAGCACACTCAACAATCTCGATATCGATATTTAACTGCTCTACCATCGCCTTGATAACGGCAATCTGCTGAAAGTCCTTCTCGCCAAAGTATGCACGTGCAGGGTTTACCAACGCAAATAGTCGGCTAACCACCTGTGCCACGCCATTGAAGTGACCAGGACGTGTAGCACCCTCCATAACCTTATCAACAAGACCAAAATCGAAGACACGAGTATCAGGCTCTGGATAGATATCCTCCACCGATGGCATAAAGACTATATCTGCACCGGCACTCTCCAAAACTGCACAATCAGCATCTGGAGTGCGTGGGTAGTTCTTTAAATCGTTCTTATCGTTAAACTGTGTTGGGTTTACAAAGACACTCACTACAACGGTTTCGTTCTCCTTACGAGCGCGCTCAACCAATGAACGGTGTCCATTGTGCAAAGCACCCATTGTAGGTACAAAGCCGATACCCTCCTTAGGGCAACTGCTTAATGCTGCATTAAGAGCAGCGACTGTATTAACTACTATCATATCCTATTAGAATGTGGGGGCAAAGTTACAAACTTAAATGAAGATAGCAAGCAATGAGGTTGAAAAAATAAGGTGATACCTCTTATTTATATATTTTTTATAGTTCAGCACTATGCGGAAAGTGGTCCAATGGACAATATTTACCCTCTTCAGTCATCTGATAACTATAAGACTCTATGCCATTTGTAATGACAACATAGCGACATCGCAACACCGAGTTATAGCGCACGACCTGATCAAGTACCGCCTGATCTATTCTCACATTTGGCTCTTTACACTCCACCACGACCATAGGTCTTGCGCAATTATCCACTGCCACAATATCGGCACGTTGCGACATACCATTGATATTTACGGGATACTCCTCGATAATCTGCTGTGCAAGGAAACCACACTCGCCCAACATATACCCTACTACGTGACGACGCACCCACTCTTCAGGAGTAAGCACCAACCAACGTCCACGCACTGCATCGAAGACCTCTGTTCGACCACTCGATGCTCGACGCGCCTTTAAGCGTATTGCGGGAAAGTTAAGTTTCGGTAGTTCCATTGTGTATAGTCTATAAAAAATCTATATCTTTGTGACCACAAAGGTATAAAAATTATGGAAACTACGATGAACATAGATGTAAATGAGCGTGTAGAACGCGCTTGCGAATACTTTAAGGCGGGATATAACTGCGCCCAAGCCGTTGTTATGGCATATAACGACATTATGGGAATGAACCTTGATACGGTTGCAAAACTTGCAGCACCCTTTGGTGGCGGTGTGGGTCGTATGCGCGAGGTGTGTGGCAGTGTTTGTGGTATGACTTTGCTTGCTGGCTATATTCAACCCTCTGCCGACCCTAAAAACTTGGAAGAGCGCAAGAACAACTACGCTCTTGTACAACACTTTGCCGAGCAGTTCCGCAAGGAGAATGGCGATATCGTCTGCCGTAGACTACTTGGGTTAGAGCCTGCAGTAGAGCGTAACGAGACTGCGATGCCCTCGGAGCGCACTCCAGAGTACTACAAAAAACGTCCTTGCTCTGAATATGTGGGATGTGCAGCCCGCATCGTTGGCGAGTATCTAACCAAGTAATCACACCTATATAATATAAACAGAGAGGCATCTTCACAAAAGGAAAATGCCTCTCTATTTTTTTGTGTTTAGACCTATACGAACTCTACCAAAGACTCACCTGTCATCTCGACTGGTTTAGCAAGACCCATAAGGTCAAGAACGGTAGGTGCAACATCTGCAAGGACACCATTCTTAACGCTCTTAACTCGATCCGATACCACTACGATAGGCACTGGGTTGAGCGAGTGTGCTGGATTTGGGGTTCCATCAGGATTGATTGCATTATCAGCATTACCGTGATCAGCAATCTGAACAACCTCGTAGCCATTAGCCTTTGCAGCCTCCACTACATCCTTAACGCACTCATCCACAGCCTTTACTGCCTTCTCGATAGCCTCGTATACGCCTGTGTGACCCACCATATCGCCATTTGCAAAGTTAAGACAGATAAAGTCGTACTTCTGCTCGCCAAGAGCCTCTACCAACTTATCCTTAACCTCGTATGCCGACATCTCTGGCTGTAGGTCATATGTAGCAACCTTTGGCGATGCCACCAAGATACGCTCCTCGTTCTCGAACTTATCCTCGCGACCACCGTTAAGGAAGAAGGTAACGTGTGCATACTTCTCGGTCTCTGCAATACGCAACTGCTTCAAGCCCTGCGCAGCGATATACTCTCCGATAGTATTTGCCACATTATCCTTATCAAACAAGATATGCAAGCCCTGGAACTTTGCATCGTATGGAGTCATACAGCAGTAGTACAAAGGCATTGTGTGCATACCCTCTGCCTCCATATCCTCCTGTGTAAGCACGATTGTAAGCTCCTTCGCGCGGTCGTTACGATAGTTGAAAAAGATAACAACATCGTTTGGCTTGATAGTACCAATAGCATTACCCTCAGCATCTACGTTTACGATAGGCTTGATAAACTCATCAGTAACACCCTCAGCGTATGACTTTTCTACAGCCTCTACCATATTTGTAGACTTCTCGCCAACGCCATTAACAAGCTGATCGTAGGCAATCTTAACACGCTCCCAACGCTTATCACGATCCATAGCGTAGTAGCGACCTATGATAGATGCAATCTTACCTGTAGACTTTGCCATATGCTTCTCCAAAGCCTCGATAAAGCCCTTACCACTGCGTGGGTCTGTATCACGACCATCCATAAAGCAGTGAACATAGGTATTCTCGATATTGTAGTGCTTAGCAATGTCGCAAAGTTTGAAGAGATGCTCCAATGATGAGTGTACACCACCATCAGATACAAGACCCATAAAGTGTACATTTACGCCATTAGCCTTTGCATACTCGAATGCTGAGACAATCTCCTTGTTCTCAAGGATAGAGTTGTCGCGGCAAGCACGGTTAATCTTCACAAGATCCTGATATACTACGCGACCAGCACCAATATTTAAGTGACCTACCTCGGAGTTACCCATTTGACCCTCTGGAAGACCTACATTCTCGCCATCAGTCTTAAGTTCCGCGTGTGGATACTTAGCTGTCATAGCGTTGATATACTCTGGGTTGGTTGAGTAGATAACATCCGACTTGCTCTTGTCGCCATTGCCCCAACCATCCAATATCATCAATAAAACTTTCTTATTCATAGCCTCTTTCTTCTCGTTATATTACTTCTTACTTCACATTAGCCATAATCATCTCGACAGCCTTCTCCATAGCTGTCTGAACGCCATCTACGTTCTTACCACCAGCAGTAGCATAGTGCTTCTGACCACCGCCACCACCATTCATCAACTTCGCAGCCTCGCGTACTGTAGCACCAGCATCTGCACCCATAGCAACCATATCATCCGAAAGCATAACGCAAAGTGTAGGCTTACCCTCAAAGACATTACCTACAACCATTACCAAACGCTCCGATACACGCTGACGGAGAGCAAATGCCAAATCCTTCAACACCTCGCCAGAGTAGTTTGTAGCAAGTTTTATAAGCTTAACGCCATTTGTCTCTGTTGCTTCAGAAGCGATAGTCTGTGCCAAAGCCACCACCTTCTCCTTACGCATATCCTCTACCTCGCGAGTAAGAGTTGCGTTGTTCTCCACAACCTTCTCAACTGCCTGTACAAGCTTAGGGCTACGTACAATCTGCTCGATAGCAGAGATAGTATCCTGCGCCTCATATACCATAGCCTCTGCAACCTCGCCAGTAACAGCCTCGATACGACGTACACCTGCCGAGATAGCACTCTCCGATACAATCTTAAACATACCGATAGTACCTGTAGCCGATGTGTGAGTACCACCACAAAGTTCTGTCGAAGGACCGAAGTTCACGATACGCACCTTATCGCCATACTTCTCACCGAAGAGCATAATAGCACCTGCAGCCTCTGCCTCTGCCATTGTAGCCTCACGGTTCTCAACAAGTGGATAGTTAGCACGCACAAGACGGTTTACAAGACGCTCAACCTCACGGATCTCCTCGGTAGTTACCTTCTGGAAGTGTGAGAAGTCGAAGCGCAAACCCTGTGGAGTCACCATAGAACCCTTCTGCTCAACGTGTGTACCAAGTACAGTACGCAAAGCATAATCTACAAGGTGGGTTGCAGTATGGTTGTTAGCAGCCTGCTGACGAGCCTCTGCATTTACCACAGCGTGGAACTCGGCTGTTGTATTCTCTGGAAGACGCTTTGCGATGTGGATGATAAGACCATTCTCCTTCTCGGTAGCGATAATTTCAATCTTCTCGTTTGCGCTCTCAATATAACCGATATCACCAATCTGACCACCAGAGTTACCATAGAATGGAGTCTGGTCGAATACAAGTTGATATACCTCGTTGTTCTTGCTTTTAACACGACGGTAGCGAGCGATGCGGATGTTAGCCTCAAGGTTGTCGTAGCCAATAAACTCGCTCTCCGAGATAGCCATAACCTCCTGCCAGTCATCGATATCCTGTGATGCAGCATTACGCGAACGCTCCTTCTGTACCTGCAACTCCTTCTCGAACTCCTCAATGTCTACCACAACACCCTGCTCCTTAGCGATAAGTTCTGTAAGGTCGATAGGGAAACCGTAAGTATCGTACAACACAAAGGCATCCTTACCAGAAATCTTGCCATTAGCCGACTTCTTGATAACGCCCTCCAAGAGGTTGATACCTGTTGCGAGAGTGCGAAGGAATGAAGCCTCCTCCTCCTCTACAACGCGCTCGATAAGCGTCTGCTGTGCCACAAGTTCTGGGAACTGGTGACCCATCTGCTTTACAAGACCATCCACCAACTTGCAGATAAATGGCTGTGTGAAGCCAAGGTATGTATAACCATAACGCACTGCACGACGCAAGATACGACGGATAACATAACCTGCCTTTGCATTTGCTGGAAGCTGACCATCGGCAATTGAGAACGAGATTGCACGAAGGTGGTCAGCGATAACACGCATTGCCACGTCACACATCTCATCCTTACCATACTCCTTACCCGAAAGTGCTGCAATGCGAGCAATTGTAGGTTGGAAAATATCGGTGTCGTAGTTTGACTTCTTGCCCTGAAGAATCATACATAGACGCTCAAAACCCATACCAGTATCAACGTTCTTTGCTGGCAAAGACTCCAACGAGCCATTAGCCTTACGGTTGTACTGCATAAATACAAGGTTCCAAATCTCGATAACCTGTGGGTGGCTCATATTGACCATCTCACGACCAGGAATTTTAGCAACCTCCTCCTCGTCACGAAGGTCAAAGTGAATCTCGCTACAAGGACCACAAGGACCAGTCTCACCCATCTCCCAGAAGTTATCCTTCTTGTTACCACGAATGATGTGATCCTCTGGAAGATACTGCTTCCAGTAGTCGTATGCCTCCTGATCGAAGGTTACACCATCCTCCTCGCTACCCTCGAATACAGTAGCGTACATACGGCTCTTGTCGAGTTTGTATACCTCTGTGAGCAACTCCCACGCCCAGTCGATAGCCTCCTTCTTGAAGTAGTCGCCATACGACCAGTTACCAAGCATCTCGAACATTGTGTGGTGGTATGTATCGTGACCAACCTCCTCCAAGTCGTTATGCTTACCTGATACGCGCAAACACTTCTGTGTATCTGCCACGCGGGGCCACTTGCGAGGTGCGTTACCAAGGAAGATATCCTTAAACTGATTCATACCTGCATTGGTAAACATAAGGGTTGGGTCATTCTTCACGACCATCGGAGCAGATGCCACAATCTCGTGACCTTTGCTCTTAAAAAAGTCCAAAAAGGCTTGTCTTGCTTTACTTGATTCCATATATATTAAATTTTACTTTATACCTATATTTTATAGCGGTTGCAAAATTACATATTTTACTTTAATTTTGCATCGTTAAATGTGATATTTTTAATATTTTTTATTTTTTAGGATGAAAGGTCGCAAAACCGAAGATAAAATAACGAATCGCAAGAAGTGGATACGAGGCTATAGGATACTACTAAAACTCTTTATGGCACTCGTAATAGCCGTCGTAAGCCAACTTCTTATATCCACATATTTCGACACCCCCAAAGCAAACCAAATACGTCGCGACAACAACCGTATAGTTGCGGAGTACAACATCCTTATGGAGAAGATTGCATCAGCAGAACACACCCTTGCAGATGTCAAGCATCGCGACCAATTTGTATATCGCCCACTGCTTGGTATCGACACGTTGGATATACCTAAAGTATATTCAGAGTACAACGACTCCAAGTATGCTGATTTTAAAGGTGTTGAATATGAAGATAAAATCGTGGACGGATGGCGCAGTTTAGACCGTCTAACACGCAAAATATACTACTCGTCGCTATCGTTGGATGACACTCAAGACTTGGCCGAAAACAAGGAGGAGTTCTCGACCGTCATACCTGCAATATGGCCTATCGACCGCACTAAACTCAAGAACGTAAGTAGTCTATATGGTATGCGTGTACACCCACGCTACGGAACGTGGCGTATGCACGAGGGCGTAGACCTATCAGCACCCAAAGGAACACCAGTATATGCGACTGGTAATGGTGTTGTACTTCGTGCTGGGTGGCAACCGGGCTACGGCTACCTTATCGAACTAAATCACGGTTTTGGTTACAAGACCCGCTATGGTCACCTATCAAAGATGTATGTACACGCTGGCGATAGCGTTACACGAGGTCAGGTAATAGCCGACGTAGGTAATACGGGAGTCTCTTCAGGCTCGCATCTACACTATGAGGTGCGCTTTAGAAATAAGACTGTTAACCCAATACATTACTTCAACAAGGATATGTCGCCAGAGGCGTATCTCGACCTTATGCAACAACTTGAGATGTCTGCTACAAACAACTAATTTTATGAAGAATAAGATACTGCAAATATATAACAACATCACCCAACGCAAGATCTTCCCTACGGTGATCAAATTCTTTGTATGGGTGACTATGGTGCTATTCTGGTGGATAGTATTGACACACACTGTTGATATGCCATCGGAGTATAAGTTGCGCCACTCCACCGATGCTCTAAAGAGAGAGTATGTAGCGATGTCGGAGCAGTACGACTCGCTTGCACGAATCGTAGACAATGTCGTAAGACGCGATGAAAATGTCTTTCGTAAACTCTTTGAGTCCAATCCATATGACCTCAGCGCAGACCTTGAAAGCGAGCGCATATCACTACACGAGCAACTTATGCATATGGACAACATCGAACTAATGGATATGTTGGACAGTCGTATGCAAAGTGCTTATAAAAAGGAGGATATGGTTGTTAAATCGAGTGAGCAGATGAAACACAACATCTCGACTGGATCACTATCGATAGATTGCGTACCCGCAATTCAGCCGGTCAACAACAAGCAACTAACCCTGCTTGCTGCGGGCAAGAAACCATTGATTAACCCATTCCACCGCACTATGCGCGAGCATCACGGTGTCGACTACTTGGTAGCAGAAGGCACTGCGGTATTTGCCACTGCAGATGGAACGGTAAAATCACTCTCCGAAAAGAACTCATCGCACGGAAAAGCGATAACCATAGATCACGGAAACGGTTACGAGACATCGTATAGTCACCTACTCGATATTCGTGTTCGTAAGGGTCAGAAGGTAAAACGAGGCGACATTATCGCCCTATCGGGCAATAGCGGTCTTTCGTTTGTGCCACACCTACACTACGAGGTGCGCTACCGAGACACTCGCGTAGACCCTGTACACTATTTCTTCTTGGAACTCAACCCAGAGGAGTACCAGCGTATCATTCGCATATCGTTGTCAAGTATGCAATCCTTTGATTAGTATGGCCCAGTTAAAGTTAATTCTACTCGACTTCGACGGCACGTTGGTCGACACCAAAGATGCAAATGCAGGAGCATATATTGAGGCTTTAGCAGAGGTCGGCATTACGATAGACAAGCAGGAGTATTTAGACAAATACTTCGGTATGCGCTGTATCGAATTTATGCGTAGCGTAGGACTAAAGAGTGATGAGCAGATACGCGCAGTGCGTCGTCGCAAGATTGAGTTATACCCCAACTACTTTCACACCACACGTCTAAACGAACCTCTATGGAACTGGTGCAAGATGATGCGAGAGTTAGGCACAAAAGTATGGATAGTATCTACTGGTCACATAGATAACATATCCAATGTAATGCAACACTTAAACATAGCGAATAGCATTGACGGCATCATATCTGGCGATGACGTAGAACGTCCAAAACCCTATCCCGACTGCTTCCTTAAAGCGATGTCTATCGTGGGTGCTACACCTGCCGAGACCATCATTTTCGAAGACTCGATATATGGTCTACAGAGTGCCAAGGATAGCGGGGCCACATTTGTGAAGATAAAGTTGTAAAACAATTTGGATAGTTGGCGAATTATATATACTTTTATGGACCAATTAAAACTCATAAAAGTATGAAGAGATTTATAACCGTTATACTATCATTTCTTATCACAACGACACTATCTGCACAGGAGAAGGAGTTCCTATCTGCATTTACAGCAATCGATGTCGACGCACAAATACAACTCAAATTAGTAAAACTAAAGGAGTCGGACGCTCCATATATCATCTTCGACACAAAGGGAGATAAAGATACCCGTTTTTCGTTTGAGCAGAAGAGTGGTACGCTGAAGATTCGCGAACGCCACGACTCTCAACGCAAAAATGTTACAGAGGTCACCATAGGCTTTTGTACTCTCAGTGATATAACTATCGCCAAAGCCGACACCAAGGTCGAAGGAGTGCTTACATCTCGACTACTTGACATCTACATATCACACAATGCCCACTTTACTGCCGAAGTAGATGTGCTCGACATTATAGTCTACGCATCGGGCAAAAGTCGTGTAGAGATTAGTGGTCACACGGTATATCACACAGCAGATATATCATCTGCTCACTACAATGCCCAAAATCTGCAGTCTACATCTACAATCGTAGAGTCTGCTCACAATGCAGTAGCGAGAGTCAATGCTGACGACCGCCTGAAGATGCAGACCTCGACTGGAGGTAAGATATACTACCACTCTCAACCTGTCATTCTACGAAGCAGGGTAACTACATTCGGTGGCGAGATATCAAGAGCTAAATAACCTTTATTCAAATATGACAACATTTCAATCGGAGTTAGCTCACAATCTATTGAGTCGACACTCCAACGACCTATCTAACCTGGTCGTACTATTTCCATCACTGCGCGCAAGGGCATTTTTCAATGATGCTCTTAACACTCTTGTAGACCGACCTATATGGCAACCATCGTGGTCAACTATAGACGAGATTATGGAGCAAGGCTCTGGTCTAAAACGTGGAGAGCGCATACGCTTAATAAGCGAGTTATACCACATTTACGTTAAACACCACCCAAAGGAGGAGTTCGATCGCTTCTACTTTTGGGGTGATATGCTTATCTCCGACTTCGATATGATTGATAAATATCTTATCGATGCAGATGCCCTGCTACGCAATATCGAAGATATCAAGGTTATCGAGTCGGATGTAAGTTATATCGATGAAAAGTTGCAACAGATCATAAAGTTCTGGAGTAGCATAGGTCCAGAGATGTCGCTTACGGAGCAGAAGCGTCATTTCTTGAAGGTATGGCATTCGTTGCCAGCAATCTACAAGGAGTATCGCGAGCAACTATTTAAGTTAGGCATAGGCTATCCGGGAATGATTTATCGCGCCACAGCGGAGCGCATCAAGCGTGGCGAAGACATCAACCTCGAGTCCAAGCGTTATGTTTTGGCTGGTTTCAACGCGCTATCTAAGAGCGAAGAGATACTATTCAAACACCTTGCAAGTAGCGAGTATGGCGCGGAGTTCTATTGGGACTACGACGACTATTATGTTGCCAACCGCGACCACGAGGCGGGTATGTTTATGCGCAACAATCTCAAAGCATTCCCAGCAACAGAGCCAATATCGCACGACAACTTTACAAAGAGTGCAAAGCAGATAAACGTCACCGCTTGTGCATCTAATATTGTACAAGTTAAGCACATATCGAACATCATCAACTCAATACCAAAGGATGAGTTAGACAAGCGCACTGCGATAGTTCTTACTGATGAGAACCTGCTTATACCACTTCTTCACTCACTCCCAGAGTCAGTGGGTAGTGTTAATGTCACGATGGGTTACCCTATCAAGACCACACTTGCATACACATTCGTAGAACGACTCTTTGCTCTACAAGCACATAGTCGCCCCAAGGAGAACAGCATTAAGTTCTACTACGCAGATGTTATGGAGTTACTATCACACCCCTACATCGTAGATAGTCGCAGAGAGTTATGCCTTAAGTTATCGCAAGCAATAACAAAGGATAAAATTACCTCTGTAGACTCTACAATGTTTACAGAAGATAGTCTGTTAAGCACTATATTTAGTTGCAAATGCACCACCTGGAGCGAGTTATCCACATACATTTGCAACATATTATCCGCTCTACTCGATAACCAATGCAATATGACAATGGAGCATATCGAGTATCTGCGTATTGTTCACGAGGAGATACTTAAGACTACACTCTCACTACAGAACTGCGATGTGAAATGCTCTATTGAGGTGTTCTGCTCATTGCTACGCCGTCATTTACAGAGTACAACCATCCCATTCAAGGGCGAGCCTATCGAGGGTCTGCAGATTATGGGTATTCTCGAAACACGAAACATTGAGTTTAAGAATGTGATAATACTCTCGATGACTGATGCTAACTTCCCAGGCAACCGCACCGAGCAGGCATCATTCATTCCATACTCACTGCGCTTGGCATATGGTATGCCTACGCCCGAGGAACACGAAGCGATGTATGCCTACTATTTCTATCGCCTTATCCAGCGTGCCGAGCGCGTAGATATGCTCTACTGCTCACGCGCAGACGAGAAGAGTACTGGCGAGCAGAGTCGCTACATATACCAGTTGGAGTACGAGTCGCCATATCGCATCGAGAAACAATCGGTTGGCGTAGACCTTAAACTCGAGGATACGAAACCTATCTCTATAGACAAAGGTGCCAAGGAGTTGGAGATTCTAAACCGCTACATAACACCAGACAGCGGTTATACACTCTCTCCAACTGCGCTCTTCAGGTATGTGGAGTGTCCGCTAAAGTTCTACTTTGCCACTATAGCACATATCAAGACCCCCGATGAGATTAGTAGCAAGATAGATGCCCTAACATTCGGTAATATTCTCCACGAAACGATGCAGGAGTTATATACTCCGTTCATAGGTAAAGATAATGTTCAGTCGAAAATCGACGCATTGCGCAATAAAACGACGATAACAAAGGCTGTCAACAAGACAATTGCGCGACTCCTTCAAGGCGACGAAAATGCGACAGAGGATGAGTTCTCTGGAGACACAATACTTGTACGAGATATCATCATAAAGTATATCTACAAGGGCATTATGCGTTACGACACCTCTCGTAAGGAGTTTACCATAGCGGGATTGGAGGACTCGATAGATTATTGCTACCCTATCTCCAACGGTCGCTTTGTAAACCTATCTGGTCGTGCTGACCGCATCGACAAACTCAATGATGGCACACTACAAATCATTGACTACAAGAGCGGTAACAGCAAGCACCTAATCTATAATAGCATCGACACACTCTTTAATGGCAAACCAGAAGAGCGTATATCGAACATCTTCCAAACGATGCTCTACTCGATGATGCTACAAAAGAAAACTGGCACAAAAACCTGTCCTTCGCTATTCTTTGCCTCAAAGATGATGTCCGAGGACTACTCGCCATATATCGTAGATAAGAGCCTTAATGTAGATGGCGATAGTGGAGAGATTAAAGAGTACGACACTATCAGCGAGGACTACGAACAGGAACTAACCAAAGTATTCGAAGAGATGTTTAACCCACAAGTTGCCTTTACACAAGTGGAGAATGCTGACGCTTGCAAATGGTGTGACTATAAAAAGATATGCAGACGATGAAACGAGCAAAAATATTAAGTGCGAGTGCTGGATCGGGAAAGACATACCAGCTTACGCTAAAGTATATGTGCGATGTTATCCAACATCCCGAGCGTTATCGCAACATCCTCGCTGTGACCTTTACAAATAAAGCAACAGAGGAGATGAAGTCGCGTATCTTGCGCGAAATACACACATTAGCATCGGGCAATAGCAGTCCATACTTAAACGATGTGAAACGAGAATTGGGCATCAGCGAAGCGCAAATACGCGAAGGTGCAAAGAGAGCACGTACACGCATCTTGCACGACTTCTCGCGCTTTACCATACTCACTATTGACCGCTTTTTCCAGCGTATATTACGCGCCTTTATCAAGGAGTTAAGTCTCGATCTTAACTACAACATCGAAATCGACACCAACCAACTTTTGGAGCGTAGCACCGACACTCTTATTGAGAAGATTACCACAGATGAGCAACTACGCAGTTGGTTATTAGAGTTTGCCGAGGAGCGTTTGAACGACGGCAATAAGTGGGATATGCGTAGCGACCTAAAGACTTTGGGTAGCGAATTATTCAAGGAGAATGGCGCAAAGAACATTGACCCGAAATTAAGTAAGACCGCCATAAGCGATGCCGTAAACAGAGCAATCAGTGAGGGAGATAAGTATCGTGCCGAACTACAAGAATTAGGCAATAAAGCCCTCGGTGTGATGCGCGAGTACCACGTTGAAGATACCGACTTCAAGGGCGGTCAGCGCAGTTTTGCCAAGAACTTTAGACTCTATGCTAATGGTGTGCTTAAAGCTCCAACCCCAACTATGTTCAAGGCCGTAGATAACATCTCGGAGTGGTACACAAAGAGTGCATCGGGAAGTGTGCAGTTAGCATCCGAGGTCTTAAGACCTATCCTTGAGCAGATATGCGAATGCTACGCCACAGGCATCAAGAAGATAAACACAGCAAAACTCATCCGCGATAACTTTCGCAGTTTCGCACTCCTTGCCGACCTTCGAGAGGAGGTTAACACCATTTGCAAGGATGAGAACATTATGGTACTCAGCAAGACCAAGGATATCCTTTCTGGGTTTATCGACGACAACAACGCCCCATTTATCTACGAGAAGGTGGGTAGTCGCTATGACCACTATATGATTGATGAGTTTCAGGATACATCGATACGCGAGTGGCGCAATATGCTCCCACTTTTGCGCGAGGCTCTCGCCTCAAATCCCGAGTCATCGGTCTTTATCGTAGGCGATATCAAGCAGTCTATCTACCGTTGGCGTGGTGGCGACTGGAGATTGCTAAATAGTGATGCTATGCTCGATTTGGGCAAGGAGAATACTGCTGTCGAACATCTTCAGTACAACTACCGCAGTCTACCAAACATCGTTGAGTTCAACAACAAGTTGATACACAATGTGGTACAAATGGATAATCAATTTCTAAATACCACATTGAGTAACGCACTTGCAGAGAATAAGATAGAACAGGCTACCTACGATTCGCTATACGACATAATGAGCAACGCATATAGCGACTACGAGCAGAAGCCAGGTAAGAATTGCGGAAACATTGGCTATGCAGAGGTCACAGCCTACGACCCTAAAGTTTCAGCGTATCCGTTTATCTCTGCTATAGAATCTGCCATAGAGCGAGGCTATCGTTATGGCGACATCCTAATTCTTGTGCGTGGTAAAAACGATGCTAAAATGGTTGCAAATGCTCTCTTTGAGTATAAGTACAACAAGTTCACCTCCAAGGGAGAGGCAGGTTTTAACATATTAACCCCAGAAGCCTTAACATTGGAGAGTTGCGAGATTGCCGAGTTTATAACATCGGTTATGCGTCTTACCATCGACCCACTCAACGACATTGAGCGTGCTGTGTATAACCGCTTTCTTAAACAACCTTTCAATCGCGCCCTCGATGAGGAGGAGATCGAATGGTTAAATCACACCGCTCATCTATCGCCATTGGAGGCATTCGAGAGCATTGTTTCACGCTTCAAGCAACACATACACAAGGAGTCAACAGCCTTCTTGCAGGCTATGCACGAACAGATATTATCATTCAGTTCACAGCGTGTTGTAGACATACAATACTACTTGAAATGGTGGGATGAGCGCGGTAAGCAAGAGGCTATTACGGTGGAGATGACCGACGATACCATCGAGATTATGACAATACACAAGGCAAAGGGTCTGGAGCGACCTATCGTCATCATACCAAACTCTCGTTGGGATATGTCACCACGTCCATCACTGCGCCCTATCGTATGGGCAAAGGCAAACAATGGCGAGGCGACAACAGAGATAGGCGACTACCCTATTATGTACGGCCCAACAATGGAGAACTCCACCTTCTCCGAAGAGTACTACAAGGAGTTGGTAATGAGCCACGTTGATGGCATCAATCTACTCTATGTGGCTGTTACACGAGCATCAAGAGAGTTGTATATCTACGTTCCATCGAGCCAAAATTCCGATGGTGGCGAGAAAATAAGCACCACAGCACCACTTATTCTCGATGCGACGGCCACTATCTGCAAGAGAGTGGAAGATAGCGAGGCAGAGGAAGACAATGGTACAATCGTATACGCATACGGTGAACCTACGGAGTGTGATAACGATAGTAGAAAAAATGGTAATAGCGACATCCTATTGGAGGAGTATGAATCGCATCAGCCAACTATCAAGGTACGTTACCCTTCACACAGATGCTTCGAGGAGGGTACGACCATCAGTAGCAAGGCATTAAGCGATGGTATACGCCTACATAGACTCTTCGAGAGAGCGTTAACCGAGGAGGATCTACGCAAAGCGGTAGATAATATGTCGCTCGACTGCCTTATCGATAACAAGCAGGCAGAGTCGCTCAATGCCAATATTAGCGACATCCTCAAGGATAGTCGAGTTAAGGAGTGGTTTTCGGGCGAATGGGAGTCGGTAAAATGCGAGAATGCAATCATCGCCAATGGTGAGATACGTCGCCCCGACAGAGTTATGATATCGGGAGAGCGCGTTGTCATCGTTGACTACAAGTTTGGCGATAAGCGTAGCAACACCTACAACAAGCAGATGGCGGAATATATGCATTTGCTCTCCTCAATGGGCCAATACAGCAAGATTGAGGGATATGTATGGTATATATCGCTCGGTGATATCGAAAAGGTTGAATTATAACAGATTAAAATATGATTAAATACAAGCAAGTCATCTTGGACAATGGTCTAATGATACTTGTAAACCGAGATAGAGCCTCTAAACTCGCTGCGGTCAACATCTTATATAAGGTGGGTGCGCGCAACGAGGCTGAAGATAAGACTGGCTTTGCACACCTCTTCGAGCATCTTATGTTCCGAGGAACACATAGTGTTCCCGAGTTCGATGTTCCCGTACAGATGGCGTGTGGCGAGAATAATGCATTTACCAACAACGACTACACCGACTTCTACATCACGCTACCCAAGGAGAATCTCTCTACGGCACTATGGTTGGAGAGCGACCGTATGCGCAATCTAAACCTCAGTTACGAGGCTTGCGAGACGGAGAAGATGGTTGTTATCGACGAGTTTAAACAGCGTTATCTAAACCAGCCATATGGCGACGAGTCGAGACTTCTGCACGACCTATGCTATAAGGTACACCCCTATCGTTGGTCTACTATTGGCATATCGCCAGAGCATATCGAGCGTGCGACATTGGAGGATGTACATACATTTTACAACCGCCACTACCGCCCTTCGCAGGCGATATTGTCTATATCGGCAGATATAGATGAGGATGAGATGATAGCACTCGCAACCGAGTATTTTGCAGATATCGAGGACTTGGGTGGCGACATCGCCCCCATACCACAAGAGCCTGAGCAGACAGAGCCACGACGCTTAGAGGTGGAGCGCGATGTGCCTGCTACGGATGTCACTATAGCCTTCCACATTGGCGACCGTCTATCACGCGAGTTCTTCTTGGGAGACCTATGTTCAGATTTGTTGGCTGGTGGCGAGTCATCACGCCTTGTAAACCGTCTTGTCAAAGAGCGCGGACTCTTCACAGCAGTAAACGCCTATATATCAGGAAGTCTCGATGCCGGATTATTTATAATCAAGGGTCGTCTGATGCCTAACACCACAGAGCAAGAGGCGGAGGAGGCACTATGGGGCGAACTTCGTGACCTTATGCAGGGTCATATCTCGGACTACGAATTGGAGAAGGTAAAAAACAAGTTCGAGGCTAATATGCTTATGGGCGAGATAAACGTTATGAACAAGGCGATGAACTTGGGCTTTTACGCTATGACTGGCAACATCGAACTAATAAACCAAGAGGCAGACATCTACCGCTCGATAACACGCGAAGAGGTCGCAGAGTTTGCCACGAAGGTATTTACCCCCAATAACTCGTCAACACTTATATACCGCGCAAAGAAATGATACAACAACCAGATATAGTCATCCCAGATAGCGTGGAGATGCCAGCGACAGAGTGTCGCATAAGTAAAAATGGCGTAAAGGTATATACGCTCAACTCGGAAGATTTCGAGGTTGTACGCTTTAGTTTTATCTTCCGCGCAGGCACCTCAATGCAACATAAACCATTTACCGCTTCAGCGACGGCAAATATGTTGAGCGAGGGTAGCCACGCTATGACAGGTCAGGAGATAGCCGAGAAACTCGATTTCTACGGCTCAAACTACGACGCTAACATCGACCGCGACTACACCTATATATCGTTTGTATCGCTATCAAAGTTCTTCCACGAGACTGCAGATGTAGCACGCGAGATAATACTACACCCAGCCTTTAGAGATAAGGAGTTAAGCATATATTGTTCTAAGCGTAAGCAGGGACTTACTATCGAGCGTCAGAAGATAGATGTGCAGTCACGCGAGATATTCGGCAAGGCACTCTTTGGCGAGCACCACCCCTACGGAATATCAAGCAACGAAAACGAGTACGATAATATCACGCGCGAGGACTTGGTATCACTCTACAATGAACTATACACTGCACAAAATTGCTTTGTAGTGTGCAGTGGTAGAGTCACAGATGATGTATTGAACACCATCGAAGAGATTGTAGATAGCCTACCTACTGGCGTGAAGCGCGATATCACATTCCCTGAAACGCAGACTACACACCGCGTATTCAAAGAGGATGAGTCGTCACTACTATCCTCTATACGCATCGGTAGACTTCTCTTTCCACGCCGACACCCCGACTTTGTGGGTATGCAGGTTGTGGCAACAACCCTTGGTGGTTACTTTGGCTCACGCCTAATGCAAAACCTACGCGAGGAACACGGCTACACCTATGGCGTTATGGCAGCAATGGTAAACTTCGAGCGCGAGGGTTATCTTGCCATCGCCACACAGGTGGCACGCGAACATCGTGACGATGCTCTTAGGGAGATACACTACGAGATTGAGCGACTACGCAACGAATTGATGTCGGAGGAGGAGTTGCAGATGGTCAAGAATATGATGATTGGTGAGATACTCCGCATCCTCGACGGACCTTTTGGTATTGCAGATGTGACCATCGAGAATATTATGTGTGGCTACGACAACCACGCCACAGAGCAGAGCGTAGAGACCATACTTGCCATTACGCCAGAGGATATTCAGCAGTTGGCACACAAGTATCTCAAGAGTGAAGATTTAATTGAGGTCGTAGTTGGTTAACATATGACAAACAAAGAGTTGCAATCATATATTGAGGAGTATATTCTTCCGCTATATGATCGTTACGATACGGCTCATAGGCGCGACCACGCAGAGGTCGTTATCAACCAGAGTCTTGCTATTGCCAAGAACTATGATGTCGATGTAGATATGGTCTACGCCATTGCGGCATATCACGACACCGGCATCATATATGGTAGAGAGAATCATCATACCGAGTCCAAACGCATACTACTTGCCGACAAGGAGTTGAGGAGATGGTTTACGCCCGACCAGTTGGCGATTATGGGTGATGCTGTGGAGGATCATCGTGCATCATCAAAGTCGGAGCCACGCACAATATATGGACGTATTGTTGCCGAGGCAGACCGTATTATTGAGCCTTACACTATTATCCGTCGCACGGTGCAGTACACCCTAACCCACCATCCCGAGTTAGACAAGGAGGAGGGTTACGAGCGTATGGTTGAGCATCTTAACGAGAAGTACAACTACGGAGGTTACCTGCGACTATGGATCGAGGAGTCCGAAAATGGCAGACGCTTAGAGGAGTTGCGACAGATAATTGCCAACAAGAGTCTTCTGCGCACGATTTATGATGAGATATACCAAGAGGAGATAGAGAGATGAAACCATATATAATCGACAACACACAGCCTTTGGAGGCAGATATGCTCGGCGAAGTACGCGCGGGCTTTCCGTCACTTGCAGATGAGGAGCCACGCGAGAAACTCGACCTTGTAAAACTTTTGGTGCGACACCCTGCATCCACATTTTTCTTCCGCATCGGTGGCACATCGATGGTAGAGGCAGATATGGATGAGGGCGATATCATCATCGTAGACCGTAGCATAGAGCCATACAACGGATGCTCGGCAGTATGTTTCATCGATGGCGAGTTTACGGTTAAACGCGTCGATATACACAGCGACCACACTATGCTTGTGGCCGCCAATCCTAAATTTAAGCCTATACGCATCTCTCCCGACAACGAATTTGCGATATGGGGCGTTGTGACATATATTATTAAGCGCGCATAGATGTTCGCCCTTGCCGACTGCAATAACTTCTTCGTATCGTGTGAGCGAGTATTTCGCCCAGAGTTGAACGGTAAGCCTGTTGTGGTGTTATCGAGCAACGATGGGTGTGCCATAGCACGAAGCAACGAGGCGAAGAGGTTAGGCATAAAGATGGGCGCACCTCTATTTCAGATACGCGACATAGTAAACAAGCACGACGTAACGATATTTTCCAGCAATATGCAACTATACGCCGACTTTTCGCGTCGTGTGCGTATGGTGCTTAGGGAGTATGCTCCACATATCGAGGTCTACTCTATCGACGAGGCGTTCTTGGACCTACGTGGTATCGACAATAAGGACTTTGACGCTTTTGCCAAGAATCTATCATCGCGCTGTCGCAGACTTACGGGCATACCTATCTCTGTGGGTGTAGCACCCACCAAGACCCTTGCGAAGATTGCAGCAGAGTTGTGCAAAAGTTATCCTAAGTTACGAGGTGGATGCTATATGCACCGCGAGGAGGATATCGTCAAAGTGCTAAAAAAGACCCCCATAGAGGATGTATGGGGCATTGGTCGTCGTAGCACACCACGTTTAAAGGAGCGAGGTGTTACAACAGCATACGACTTTCGCCAACTATCGCGTGACTGGGTGCAACGCAATATGGGTATTACGGGAGTAAGAACGTGGCAAGAGTTGCACGGCATACCAGCCATCGGGTTCGAGTCTATACAGGAGGCAAAGCACTCGATATGCAACTCGCGCAGTTTTGCATCCGAGATATACTCCTTGGATGAGTTATCTAAACAAGTTGCGAAGTTCGCCACGATGACAGCCGAGAAACTACGCAGTCAAAATAGCGTATGTGGACGTCTTACGGTCTTTGCTGCGACAAATCGCTTTCACAGCGAGGAGTTACAGCAATATGGAAATATATCTATACCTCTTCTCGAGCCGACGGATAGCACCATTGAGATTGTGCGTGTTGCCCGCGAAGCACTAAGCGAGATATATGTGCGTGGCGTAGGATACAAGAAGGCTGGCGTTATTGCAATGGATATCGTTCCCCGCTCGGCACTACACGTTTCGATGTTCTCTGCCGAAGATAACGAGCGTCACCACCGACTTATGCAAGCAATAGACAACATCAACCAAATCACTGGTAAGAATACCATCACAATAGCATCTGCAGGTGGCGACAACATCCTCACCCGTAGCAACTATCGCTCTCCCCGCTACACTACAGAATGGAATGAGATACCAGTTATAAAATAAACCCATATACTATAGGTAACAAGGAAAAAAGGTCAGACCATTAAAGTCTAACCTTTTCTATGAACTATCTTACAAAATCAACGCGTCGATATCTATTTCTCAACTGGTCGAACAACAATCTTGTTATCTACTGCCGACTTTGAATCCTTGTTAACATTATCCTTATTAGGCTTCTGCTTTGGCGCGAACATACCATTTTCAAACTTTGGAAGAGATACACTCTTTGCCTTCTCCGCCTCTATTGCGGCAAGTTCCTCATCGGTAGGTCCGTAACTTACGCTCTTAAGGTGGATATTCATCACCACAGCGTCATTACCGTGAACTAAACGATTACCACGCTCGCCAAAAGCAAGTGGTGCTGGGATCCATACTGTGATCTCGCCACCCTCGCCAACATTCTGAACTGCATACTGCAAGCCCTTAAGTAGACCCTTAGAGACTGGGATGCGAAGATTTTCGATATTGTTTAACTGATCGGTCAACTGCTTGATACGAGCCACACTCTTAGGGTTGTGAACTGTATCTGCAGTCTTCTCCTGCTCCAAAGCCTCACGCACCATATCAGCGCGCTTAGACTGCGACTCAATGAGTTTACCGCTACGAGTATAGAGGTCATAACTAAATGAAATGGTATCATTCAAGCCACGAGGTTTCACGCCATTACCCGCTCTATTAACTCTAAAATACAATGTATCGAACTCATCGATTACCATTGTATTCACATTTGGTTGTTTAGCGACATACTCCAACCACTCACGAGAGGCATTTGCGATATATGTTGGATGAATACGAGAGTGATAGTTCTGCAAACTACCACGCATCTGCATCACGGTAAGACGCATAAGGCTATCGTGTATCTCCACATTCTCACCCTCTATCGCCACAGCCTCATCCATTGCTGTACGAAGCCAATACATATTGAGAGGATATGCAGCCGTTACGATATAGTTCACCATATCACGACCATACATTGCCGATACAGCCTCCTGTGTAAACTCCTCGTTAAAGAGTTCTTCCACCGCAGGTGTTGGTAGAGTCAATGTATTTAATGATACATTCTGCTTTTTTGCCATATTTGCAATGGCATAAGGCTGTAGACGCTCTGCCGAAAAACGCTTGATAAGCTCCTTATTAGCAATCAACTCATCATAGTTTACGGTAGGCTTTGCCATCTCCTCCTCGAGGGCAGTAATCAACGCATCATAGTCGAAGGTCATACCCGATGGCTGAAAGCGGATACCCAAACCCAAGTTCATACCAACAGCATACGATAGCGTATCAAACTCTGCAGTAGCATCCTCAAAGACACGCTTATCCGATGTATCGAAATACATCGAGTTATCAACCTTACCACAAGCAACAATAGTTGTGGCAATAATGATAGCACTAAAAATCTTCTTCATCTTAAATTGAAAGGTTTATTAATTATATTATCTCTTCTCAACATCTATCAACCACAACTCGTAGTAGAGCATAGTATTAGGTTTCACATTAAGCGAATCGCAACCAGCAGAGCCAAAGGCAAGTGTTGAAGGTAACCAAGCCTCCATATGACCACCCTCGCCAATAAGTTTCGAGGCCTCGATAACACCACGCTGCATAGTACCAACACCAACACGCAAGGTATCCTGCTTGTAGTATGTGGTATCAACAACATTTCCAGCAAGGTCCAAAACTCGATAACACATAAGAATGGTATCGCGGTTTGTTCGAATAGTCTTCTTCATATCGCCTAAGGTATGCACCTTGTACGTAAGTCCAGACGTGGTTGCAACGAACTTTCTATCCTGCTTGCGCAAATCTGCCAAGAATTGTGTCTCGAACTCCTTGGTGCGCTCATAGATATCATAGTTCATATACTTAAGGTATGCAGCGCGTGCTTGCTCATCGTTAAGTTTTGGTTGCGACATATAAGCATCGCGTATACCCTCGCATACGACTTTAATATTCAGCAACGAGTCCAAATCCATAAGATTTCGACCCAAGTTTAGACCCACAACATAAGACATCGAATCGGCACTTGTCTGCATCAATGGAGGAACAACCTCACTCTTTTGTTGTTTACAACCTACCGATGCCAAGACAAGTATTGTAATTACGACTGATAAAAACTTTTTCATACACTTATTTATATTACCCCTTATTCTCACGTTTTGCCTCTGCCATAATCAACAACGAGCCGATAACAGCAGCCGTTGTAGAAGCCATCAGGATAGCAATCTTACCCATATCGATAAACTCTTGCTGACTACTCTTATCGAATGCAAGACCATCCACAAATATAGACATTGTAAAACCGATACCTCCCAAGCAAGCCACCGCAATAAGCATCTTCCAAGTAGAGCCAGCAGGGCGTTCGGCGACACCTAACTTAACAGCCAAATAACTAAACAACGATATACCCAATGGCTTACCCAATACAAGACCGAAGAAGATACCCATACCTATCGAGCCTACCTCTGGCGAATACTCAAATATATTGAAATACTCCGCCGAAGGGATATGTACACCCGCATTTGCAAGCGCAAAGATAGGCATAATGATAAAGTTTACATATGGCATCAATAGATGCTCCATACGATGGCTCATACCCTGTGCGCCATTCGATATCTGTGTCATACGACGCAAGTAGTACATTCGTGACTCCTCGGCTTCGTGTTCATCCTCAATGGCATCCGCATTTGCAATTCCCTTCTCGATGATATCCGCCTTGTGTAGGTAGTACGACTTGCTATAGCGAGGCTCTGTAGGGATAAGCATCGCCATAACAACACCTGACAATGTTGCGTGAACGCCCGAATAGTAGAATAGTATCCACACCACACACGCAGGGATGATATATGCCAACATACGGAACTCTCCCAAGCGACGCATAAAGTAGATGCCCACCATAATAACCGCAGCAATACCCAACAGCAACAAATTAGGCGACTCACCATAGAAGATAGCGATAACGAGTATCGCACCAAGGTCATCCGCCACAGCCAAAGCCGTTAGAAAGACCTTCAACGACAATGGTACACGATCGCCCAAAAGCGACATAATACCGATTGCAAACGCAATATCCGTAGCCGTAGGTATACCCCAACCGTTTGTCACCTCTGTACCACCATTGAACAAGATGTATATAAGTGCTGGCACAAGCATACCACCCATAGCCGCCACGATTGGCAAAATAGCCTTTTTGGGTGTAGATAACTGTCCGTCAGACATCTCGCGACGTATCTCCAGACCTACGGTAAAGAAGAACACCACCATAAGGCAGTCGTTTACGAACTTCTCTACGGTCATAGCCTCTGGGAAGAGTTTTCCACCAAATGAGATACCAAGTTCCGAATGGAGTAGGTGGTGATAAATCTCGGATGTTGCAGGGAGATTTGCCAACAACATAGCAATCACGACACATACAATCAAGACAATACCTCCTGCCCAAGGGGCCTGTAGGAAGTTGTTACCATACTGCGAAAGAATATGGTTACGCTTTACTCGTCCAAATTTTGTAAACGATATCATAGTTCAAAACTTTTAATTCAAATCTACTATAGAACATCTGGTGCATCGTGATGTTTCAACGCCATAGAACACATATTGTATAGCAATCGGGCTGCAATAGCAGCATCGGTCTTATCCTCCAAATCAGGAACTACCTCCGTAAGGTCAAAGCCCACGATGCGACGACCTGAATCAACAATTCGACCCAAGAGATAGACAATCTCAGGGAAGCGCAAACCGCCAGCAACCAACGTACCGGTATGAGGCGAACACTCTATTGTTAGACCATCGATATCCAACGATACATATACACACTCTGGCAACTCTGCGATTATATCGTCGCATATAGCCGACCAGTGTACACCCTCAAAGTGTTGCGACCACAACTGCTGACCTGTAAAGAGTTTAATTCTTGGTTCACTACAAGCATACTCCCACTCTGCAGGGCTGAACGCACGAACGCCCACACCCACCAACTTATCTACGCCCTTGATATCGCGTAGCACGTTGTGCATAATCGAATCGCTTGATAACATAAAGCCGTGATGCTCGGCACGAAGGTCGAGACCCGAATCGATATGTAGAATACCGATGCTCTTATGTTGCTCAGCAACGGCCTTGATATGACCAAAGGCTGTAGACTGATCACCACCGACCAAACCCACAATCTTACCCTTCTCAAGCCACTCCTTGGACTGCTCGTAGATATTATTTATCATCTGCTCCGAGGCCTCATTCACACGACGCAAGCGACGCTCATATACCAAATGGTCAAAGACCAAAGAGCCGATATCTTCGTGAACTTTGATAACACGCACAGCATCAGTACGCAGACGGTGCGACATATCTTGCAGTGTATAGTCAATAGGCGCGGTAGCAATACCCTTACGCCAGCTATAGGGTGCCATAGGCTCGAAAAAGTCCACTCTACGCGACGCTTCGATAATAGCATCTGGGGCGTATGAACTGCCTGCACGTTGCGACACAGTGATATCCCAAGGTGCAGATATAAGTACCAAGGCAGCATCATTTGGCGATAGCGGAATACCAAAGTAATTACCGTTATCGGGTATCGCACCATTAGGATCAAAAATCTTATTCTCCATACTCTTAGCGAAATGTTTACTACATACCTAATTAACACGCAAAAATAGTAATATTTTTCGAATATTTTATATATATTTGCTAAAAATTAAACCACAAAGAGTACTATGAGAGTTGTTATCGACACCGCTATACCATACATCAAAGGCATCCTTGAGCCATATAGCGAGGTTATCTACCTACCAGCGAAAGAGATAACAGCCGACGTTGTACGCAATGCAGACGCTCTGATTATCCGCACACGCACCAAGTGCGACAGGTCGCTACTGGATGGCTCGGCAGTAAAATTTATTGCGACAGCAACCATAGGCACTGACCACATCGACCAAGACTACTGCGCCACGCACAACATAAAAGTATGCTCTGCGCCAGGATGTAATGCTCGAGGCGTATTGCAGTGGACATCAGCCACACTACACCACATCACAACAAGTGATAAACGCCAACCCGAGAGTTACACACTTGGCGTTATAGGCGTGGGTAATGTAGGCTCTTTAGTATCGGAGTATGCGCATCGTTGGGGTTTTCGTGTTATGGAGTGCGATCCACCACGCGAGGCTCGCGAGGGTGGCGAGTTCTATACCATAGATGAGATTGCCAAAGTGTGCGACATAATCACATTACATACACCTTTAGATAATACGACATACCATCTTGTTAATAACGAACTTATATCTAAGATGCGCCCCGATGCTATAATTATAAATGCTTCGCGTGGCGAGGTGGTAGATAATCGCGCTGTGGCAGAGAGTGGTCATCAATATATCTTCGATGTATGGGAGAGCGAACCCAATATCGAGCAGAAGATTTTGCAGGGTGCAACACTTGCCACGCCACACATTGCTGGCTACTCGGTACAGGGCAAAGCAAATGCCACCGCAATGGTCGTAAACGCTCTATCTCGACACTTTGACCTCCCGCTCAACAACTGGTATCCTGAGGGAGTAAAGCGCACTACCCCACGACCAATTTCGTGGAGCGAACTATGTGATACGATCACGCGATATTGCGACATAGAAAAGGAGAGTCTTTTGCTCAAAAACTCTCCCCAAGACTTCGAACATATGCGCAATAGTTACAACTATCGCGAAGAGTATTTTTAGGGAGGTTCTATAAATTAGGTCGAGTTGATTTTGTAGGCTATTTCGAGCAGATTCATTATCTCTTATGAGGGCGCAATGCGAGCATTGTAACCGAGTAAAGATAAGGAAGATGTCGAAATAGGCACAAAAGCAACCGAA
>JAGCKG010000104.1 GCA_017647625.1 Alistipes sp.
GGTGACGTAGGTGTTGGTGGCCGTGAGATCGGTTTCCTTAACGGTATGTACCAGAAGCTTGCTCGCAAGTACCACACTGGTGTATTGACTGGTAAGGGTGAGACTTGGGGTGGTTCTATCCTTCGTCCTGAGGCTACTGGTTACGGTGCTTTGTATTTCGTTGAGTATATGTTGGCTAAGGCTGGCAAGGATATCAAGGGTAAGACTGTTGCAGTTTCAGGTTTCGGTAACGTAGCTTGGGGTGCATCACAGAAGGCTGTTGAGCTTGGTGCTAAGGTTGTTGCAATCTCTGGTCCAGACGGTGTTTGCGAGATCCCTGGTGGTATCACTAACGAGATGATCGACTATATGCTTGTTATGCGTGCTTCAAACCGCAACAAGGTTGAGGATATGGCAACTAAGTTCCCTGAGGCTTGTAAGTTCACTGCAGGTAAGAAGGCTTGGTCTGTAAAGTGTGACATCGCTCTTCCTTGCGCATTCCAGAACGAGTTGAACGAGGCTGACGCTAAGGAGCTTTTGGCTAACGGTACTTGGTGCTGCGCTGAGGTTTCTAATATGGGTTGTACTCCAGAGGCTATCCACGCATTCCAGTCAGCAGGTATTCTCTTCGCTCCAGGTAAGGCAGTTAACGCTGGTGGTGTAGCAACTTCAGGTCTTGAGATGACTCAGAACTGTATGCACATCTCTTGGGCAGGTGAGGAGGTTGATGAGAAGCTCCACTTCATTATGAAGTCTATCCACGAGGCTTGCGTTAAGTTCGGTACACAGGCTGACGGCACTATTAACTACGTTAAGGGTGCTAACATCGCAGGCTTTATGAAGGTTGCACAGGCTATGCTTGAGCAGGGTATCATCTAAAACCTTTGTTGTGAAAAACCGCAATCTGCGGCATATCACAAAAAATCTATCCCACTTGGGCTGTACTTCGGTACTATCCCAAGTGGGATATTTTTGCGATATACCACATCTCACGCTTTTTGACAACAAATGTACTTGCGCTCCTTATCGTAAGTGAGGTACTATCCCGTGGAATTTCTTTTTGCGAAAGCCTAAATCTGTTCCACTAAAATCAAAAATGCTGGTGGAACTACCCATCGTCGGGTTTTTTGTTGAGTGTTGTACTCCAACACTTATAAGGCTAAATACGCAACTCGTGATAGTACGCATCTCACGCCCTTCTGACAAGAAATTGGGTAGTGCTACCCTGTAGGTTTGTGTCTGTTTCGCTTGTTCCAAGCGACAGCTACGCTGTGGGGAAGCTGGGTATTCTGGGGATAGTGGGGATGAGGTCGTGCGTTAGTCCGCGTTGTCGCTATTCTGCGCTTTGCATTGCATTGTAGTTTAATGATGCTCGCGCTTCCCCATAATACCCACTCTACGCATACTCCCCAGCATCCCCATCTTCTGCGCAAAAAGTCGCAGACTTTTAACCATTACTAATTACTTTCTACTAATTATTTTTGCCCCTTCTGCTACTTCTGCCCCTTTATAATCTCGCGCGAAGCGCACCTTACTTTTGAGGCAAAACTTCGTAATGCCTCGACTTTGCTACGACTCGGCATAACAAGTAAACTTGTTCTGCTCTCGCCTTAATCGCAAAGTTCAGTTTTCAGTTCATTAAAAGGCAGAGCCTTTTAACTGTTACTAATTACTCTCTACTAATTACTAATTACAATAATTATATCCGTGTATCGCTGTAATGCTTTAATAATCAGCAGTATTCAATTTTTTAATGGGGGGGGGTAAATTTACTAACAAATATTTGTTTTTCTTAAGATTAATTTATAACTTTGCGGTAGTCAAGACTAGGAGCAACCTATTACAAACCATAAATATTACGACTATGAAAAAGTATTTCTTTATTGTTGCGATGGTTATGTCGCTGATGTCGCTATCTTGCGATAAGATTCCATTCTTAGACTGTGGTAAGGAAGATCCTGTGATGCTTGATTGGGCGCCAATCAAGTTGGGGGTAATGCTATGTGACACTGAAGGGAACAATCTCTTAGATCCAGAGAATCCAAACTGCTATGATCCATCAGTAATAAAGATTAAGTACGAGGGTCAGGAGTATTCTGTATTCAATCCAGATAGCCCACAGACATCTGCATATAAAGCAATGTTTGGCCAAATATTTATTGCTGGTAGTGATGGCCATCAGTATTTGGAGATTGGCGAGTTTAATGCTGATGAGAAGTGCGAGATGCGTGAGATTGAGATTATTTGGGGCGATGGTACATCGGATATTATTGCCTATTCAAACGATTACAGCATAAATGAGAAGTACGCCAACGATGCAGATAAGAATTGGGGTTACAAATTCTATCGTGAGGCATATCTAAATGGTGAGGAGTATACTACATATGATGGTAAAAACCGTTTTATCGGTTTTAATATCTATAAAGAGGTAGCCGCGCCAGAGGATATTATTATTGATTGGGCACCTATCTTTATGCGCGTATATCTACGCGATGCTGAGGGTAATAATCTCCTCGATGCTACCAACGAGAAGTGCTACGACACCTCTAAGATTGTTGTGACATACGAGGGTAAGGAGTACAACATTTGCAATCCATATACTCCAGAGACATCTGAGTATCTTGCGGTCTTTGGCAGGATATGGCTTATGAAAGATGTTAATGGCGAGGCTTGCTTAGATATAGGCGAGTGGGATGCTTTGGAGAAGTGTGAGATGTGTGGTGTGGAGGTTGCCTGGGGTGATGGCACAACAGATAGTTTCGCCTTCTCTAACGACTACACCTACAATGAGGAGTATAGTGAAGATAGAGAGCACAACTGGGGTTATACCTTTATTCGCCGTGCCTATCTCAATGGTGTGCAGTATGGCGAAGATACCGAATATCGATGGTTTGTCTACAACATCGTAAAGTAAAGGGTATCGAACTCCGGCTTACCTATATATAATAAATAAACCATATTAGGTCCAAAATGTTCGACCAATATACTATCTTGAACAGGTATAATATCGATACAAGATGAAAAATGGGGCTATCCTTACGGATGCCCCATTTGCTTTTTAAGAAACAAGCAACTACTACTTGTTCTTCTTATCGTAGCGTTTTGCGTAGCGGCTCATAAACTTATCCACACGACCAGCGGTGTCAACCAACTTCATCTTACCTGTATAGAATGGGTGAGATGTGTTAGAGATTTCCATCTTATACACGGGA
>JAGCKG010000003.1 GCA_017647625.1 Alistipes sp.
AAATTAGTATAAAAGTTTTCGTTGTTTCGGAAATTCTATTTCGGTTGCTTTTGTGCCTATTTCGACATCTTCCTTATCTTTACTCGGTTACAATGCTCGCATTGCGCCCTCATAAGAGATAATGAATCTGCTCGAAATAGTCTACAAAATCATCTCGACCTAATTTATAGAACCTCCCTTATAACACTACTACTCCCTGAATATATCCATTACCACGCGGGACTCATCTTTAAGAATTGCATCTAAGCGCACCATCATCTTACGGGAGATAACCGGGCAACCAAAACTACCAACCGTAGGGAGTGGGTATATCGGAAAAGATGTCGTATACCTCCAACTATGCAGCACCACACAACGCGAACGTAGATTGGAGTTGCTACTATCAAGTCCATCAAGGCGATAGGCGACACCATAACGACCCTCGTAGCGTTCAGCAACAAGCGCACGACCAACCGACGACAGATGCGAGCCATCCTCATTCGAGATCTCAGCATATGCCGTACGCTTATGCGGTTTGGCACTACCACTGCCGTGACTAACGGGACATATAAGGAGCGGTTGCTCACGCTCGTAGTCCCACACCACAAATCTATTACGCCCAGAGTGTAGCGACAGGTCTACAAATATCACTATGCGCGTATTGTAGTCGTGGCGGTGACACCACGCGCGAAGCATACACACACGCTCGCGGATATGTTTAAGCAAGCTCATCGCGCAGGCGTTTGATAAGTTCTGGCACACCCACAGCACCGCGCTCCTTGATATGCGTCACAGGGTTGCGGATAAGACTTGTATCGGGCGTACCCGGATCAACAAGGTAGATAGGCACCTTGCGATCTCGCACATAATGCACCAACAATGCCGCAGGATAGACAGCCAACGACGTTCCCACCACGATAAGGATATCAGCCTTTTCAACTATCTGACACGCTGGCTCAAACATAGGCACCGACTCGCCAAAGAAGACGATATATGGGCGTAGCAACGAGCCATCCTCTGCTCTCGCATCGAGGCTCTGTTCCCAGCCATCGTTGATATCATAAATAAGGTCAGGGTTGCTCTCCGAACGTAGTTTCATAAGTTCGCCGTGAAGATGCAACACTCGCGTCGAACCAGCCTGCTCGTGGAGGTTATCCACATTCTGGGTTATCACCTGCACATCTGCCCACTGCTCCATCTCGGCAATGGCTATATGTCCTGCGTTCGGTTTCTTGGTGAGCGACTCACGACGACGCATATTGTAGAACTCGATGACCGTACTACGATTGTTGCGCAACGCCTCTGGCGTGCAGACATCCTCTACGCGATAGTTTGCCCAAAGACCATCAGCATCGCGGAATGTGGCGATACCACTATCGGCACTCACGCCAGCACCTGTAAAGACAACGATTCTCTTTTTATCCATAGTCACAAGATTTTTACAAATATACGAAAATATATCTAATAAAGATATATGTTTTGGGATGTTCTTTGCAGATATGGCACAAAAGTGCTACCTTTGCGCCAGATATTATTAACTTAATTACGAATTTATAGAACATTCCTTCGGATGAAAAAGTTACTTAAAAACCTCGGACTCTGGATAATCATCGCAATGATTATCGGTGTTGTTGTCGGTATCTTTATGGGCCCTGAGGCCACTATGTTCAAACCTTTGGGCGATCTCTTTATCCAACTTATTAAGATGCTCGTTGTACCTTTGGTGTTGGTATCTATTATCAGCGGTGCTTCGGCTCTTGGCGAGACCAAGTCGGCAGGTTTGATTGGTGTTGTGAGCATCGGCTTTATGTTCGTCACAACGATTATATCTATCATCTTGGCATTGGTGCTTGGCGAGATGTTCCAGCCAGGTGTGTCGGTAGACCATAGCGTTGTTGAGAGTTTGGCAGAGGGTTACGCCGCTGCGGAGGGTGCAGCCCCTGCAATGGGCTTCTGGGAGACCGTCATCGGTATGATTCCAGCCAACCCCATTCAGGCTCTTACCGAGGGTAACATCCTACAAATCATCATCTTCGGTCTATTTTTCGGCTTTGGTGTATCGGCACTATCATCGGATAAGCGTACAAAGATTTCCAACGGTCTAAACTATGTTCTTGAGGCTCTTATATGGTGCATCGAGAAGGTTATGTACGTCGCTCCTTTCGGTGTCTTTGGTCTTATTGCTGATGCTACCGGCACATTCGGTTTCAGTGTGCTTATACAGGTGGCTAATGTGCTTTGGATAGATATCATCGCCATCCTTATCATCGGTCTTGGTCTCTACCCATTGTGCGTAGCACTCTTCTCGCGCGTTAAACTTAAGGACTACTTCCGCGCTATGCTCAAGCCACAGATTGTGTCGTTCTCTACCGCCTCGTCACTCGCAACACTCCCTGTAAATATGGAGGCTTGCAACGAGATGGGTATCTCGAAGCAGACATCGGGCTTTGTGCTACCTTTGGGTGCTACGATCAATATGTCGGGTAACGCGATATACTACGCTCTGCTTGCTACGTTCTTTGCCCAGTTCTACGGCATCGACCTTGCTATGGCAGACTATATCTCTATCACTATCGTCTGCGCCTTGGGTGCTATCGGTCAGGCTGGTGTTCCAGGTCCTACACTCCTCGCTGCCGCGGTTCTTGTTGCCGCAGGTATTCCTTTGGAGGGTCTACCACTCTTCTACGCCCTCGACCGTATCTTCGATATGATGCGTACTACGCTCAACATCACTGGCGACGCTGCTTGCGCTGCGGTTGTTGACCGCTTTGTTAAAAGGTAACTCGTTTTAAGTAGAGTATAAGAATATAGCAGAGATTTTACCTTTGAGGCAGAATCTCTGCTATTTTTTATAAGTATAATCACACTATTTTCCTGCTCGTCTGGGCATCTTAAACTATGGGAAACAAACCACACGGAAGCCGTAGCTGCTGTCAGTGCTCGACGGAGCGCTGGAGTTACGATTCGCAACTCGACAGCCACTCGCATTGCCGCGCCAACTACCACCACGCAAAACGCGATCACTACCTGAAGAAGAGCCCTGTGGGTTGGTTTGACTTGATGAACCATACGAGTCGTACCAGTCGCTACACCACTCCCAAACATTACCACTCATATCATAGATACCAAGTTCGTTTGGCTTCTTACTCTTAACATTGGCGTGACCTTCACTTGAACTATACTTCGCCACCTCATCTACGCTATTACTACCGCTATAGGTATAGCCTTTACTCTTCTTTCCTCCACGTGCAGCATACTCCCACTGCGCCTCAGTAGGTAGAACATAGCGTTTGCCTGTCAACTCACTAAGTCTCTTGCAGAATGCTTGAGCATCATCCCACGATACACGTTCAACTGGGCGATTATCGCCAGTATAGGATGAAGGATTTGACCCCATAACTGCGCGCCACTGGGCCTGAGTAATCTCCGTCTCACCTATATAGTATGAGTCCAGCGTGACATTATGCACAGGTTCTTCATCACTACCACCACTTGTTGAGCCCATAGCGAATGTGCCTCCCTCAACATATATCATCTTAAGATTTAAGCCTTTGGCAGTTTCTACATATGTTTTATTCTTAGACTCCTTATACTCTGCCATAGTGGCAACAACATCCACCACATTACCCTCCTCAACTCTAACACTCTGCTTATAATCCCCAAAGCCCTGCTTGCGAATAACAATATCGCGACTACCTACAAGCGCATCGTGCATCAAAGGCGTACGACCCACCAACACACCATCGACATAGACATCAGCCATACCAGGTGTGCTGATGACATTCAGCGTACCCATAATTGGTGTAGGGTCAGCAAGGGTAAAAACAAGGCGCGAAGAACCCGGCATAACACTCTTGGCAACAGAGGTTGAGCGGTGGCTATCCTTGCGCGACTCCAACATATGGCTACCCGAAGTGAGGCGACCGCTCCAGGTTGTAGTACCCTTAAACTCATTATCTACATATATCTGACACCCCGCGCCAGCATTGATGGTAACATCGGCGAAGTCTGGCTCAAGTTTTGGCGCAAAGGTTAAGGTCTCACCATCATTGATAACAATAGTCTGCTCGCACACCTTATACATAGTCTTCATAATACGCACCTTATGCTCGCCACTCTTGATACCTGCACTCTTAAGCGGTGCAGTACCTATATGTGTGCCATCCACAAAGACATTAGCACCATTCAAATCGCCACTATCAGGCACATACAACCAGCCAAAGGCTGGCTTCAAAGAGATACTCTTCTCGACCTTCGCACCCTGCACCTGCAACGTGCCACTGGTGCTATAGTAGTCGTTTGCCGACACCGAGTAGTTATAGACTCCATTGCTAAGCACTATGGTAACAAGACCATACTGGTCGGGAACATAACTCTTGCCGTCCACAACGACATTCGCCCACTTAGGCTCTACCTCGAAGATAACATACTGTGGTCGTGCTGCAACGTGGTCGAGGTTGATACGGAAGGAGATATCAGCACTGCTCACATTCACCGTCTGCTCGCTAACAAGCGACCCCTGCTGCAACTTAATCTTATGCTCTCCCAGAGTAACATCGCCAATAGAGAGCATATAGTTGCTGTCGGTAACACCCTTGTAAACACCATCTACATAGACCTCCACATTAGCAAAATTGGATGCCACAACAATGGTGTGCTGAAGGCGCAGTTCTGCATCTACCCTGTACTCCTTGCCTCCCGAGAGATTAAACGAGACCTCGTTGGAGTCGCCATACTTAGGATGTGTGATATAGAAACGTGTGGGTTGCTTGGCTGTCATCTCGATAATAAGGCCATTACCCTCAGTTGCGACAACGCACTTCATAACCTCCACATTACCACCAAAAGGACGCACCGACAACTCATCAATCTCGGCTGCCGTCATACGGTTGATGCGCATCTTAATACGGGCGCACTCGCGATTGGAGCGATCCTTACCTATCTTATCTATCGGAACGCCCGACATCACATCAGTCTGCACAGGAGCAAAACTCGATTCGTCTATCACGATGCTACGCTCCATCTGAGCCGAAGCAACAAAAGGCAATAATACAAGTAGCAGAAATATGAATTTGCGCATAATATTTAATCTTGAATATTCTCAACTGAAAACAATGAATACAAAGGTACAAACAATTAGACAATTTCTCAAATTTACACAAAGAAATTTACAGTTTACAGTTTTCACTTCGTTCGTGGTGCGGGTATTAAAAATAATACCCGCGAGAAAATAATGGGACTAAGGGGCAAAAGGGGTCTTAGAGGCCGAAGGGGCAAAAATAATTAGTAATTAGTAGAGTGTAATTAGTAACTGTTAAAAGGCTACGCCTTTTTGAAAGAGAAAATTTCCCTTTTGCCGCTTCTGCCCCTTTTGTAATCTCGCGCAAACATCACACCCCTAATAACCCTTAATCTCCCTTAATAACCCTTAAACGCCTTAGTTTTCAGTTTTCACTTGGTTTTGGTATAGTGTTTGAACATAGTACACAACCAAAATCTATGCTCTATGAAACGATTTTTATTTGTAATGTTAGCTATGTTTGCGATGCTCATTGTGGGTATTTCTGTAAGCCTTGATGCGCAGGATGATGCCAAGACAGCACGCAAGGCACAGCGCGAGGCCAACCACGAGGCACGACAACAAAAACGTGCCGAGAAACTTGCGGAGTATGAGAAGTTTCTCGATTCGTTGATTCTATCGCACAACTTCCGTTTTGTGCCACAGAATATGCAACAACTCCCTGCAGGACAGATACGCCCTATCCTCAACCCCTCGTATGAGGTGGCGGTATGGAGCGATGCGGTGGATGTATGCATACCCTTTATCAAGGGCTACACCCCGCCATACTACCCTGTGGTCTTCAACTATGTGTTGCCCAGCGTAGCGAACTACACTGCCGAGCAGACACCTCACGGCTGGAACGTATCGTTCTCAACCACGATGTACTCCGCTACGGACTATAAATTTTTGTTGGAGATATCCTACCACTACGGTGGCGCACAACTCACTATCAGTTCGCCATTCTACAACAGCGTGCAGTATAGTGGCAATGTGTTTGCACTGTAAGAGGACACGACAACGTGAGAAGTTTGTTTAAGGGGTGGTAAGGGGCAGAAACGGCAGAAACAATTAGTAATTAGTAGAGAGTAATTAGTAATGGTTAAAAGTCTGCGACTTTTTGCGCAGAAGATGGGGATGCTGGGGAGTATGGGTAGAGTGGGTATTATGGGGAAGCGCGAGCATCATTAAACTACAATGCAATGCAAAG
>JAGCKG010000105.1 GCA_017647625.1 Alistipes sp.
CCACTATCCCCAGAATACCCAGTTTCCCCAGTTTCCCCAGTTTCCCCACAGCGTAGCTGTCGCTTGGAACAAGCGAAATATCAGCCCACAGGGTAGTAAGACTAAATTTCTTGTCAGAAGGGGTTAGATTTGGCTCTGACACGAAAAATGGCGGATGGGACATACTAAGCGTATTTCCCATTCGCCAGTTTGACTGAAGAGTCAAAGATGACCCCTTATCACAAGAAATTAGTGGACAAAATGCTCCAACGACTTCATAATATTTCTCGAGTGAAGAATCATAGTCTTTGTCTCGGTGAGGATATTAAAGAAGAGCATATTGGCAGATGATGAGCCACCAGTGTCGCGGAGACGGCGAAGCTGATTCTGCATAACCTCGTCGATAAGGTCAAACATCTCGTCACGCATATTGAGAACGCTATCCATCTGCTCGAAAGAGCGGGTGCGAAGCATTTTGTTAATCTCTCCGAAGATATCCTCTACGCGGTCGTTGATACGCTTAAGGTCGTATACCTGCTCCTTTGAGAGACCCGAATGGTTGTTATCAACGTGCTTGTAGCAAGGACGTGTGATATGGAGTAGTGCCTTGCTGGTCTCGGAGATATAGTCGACAACCTGAACGTAGTAGTGACCAGTATTAACATCGCTATCCTCAAGGTTGCGGAGAAGAGGTAGAAGCTCGTACTTCTGCTGACGGGTAGAGTGATAGAACTCCTCTGCCTCGCGCACCATATCCTTAAGCACCTTACGATTCTCCTTAAATACAGCCACAATAGTGCGGTCGTAGATCATAGTAACCTTCTCCATAGAGGAACAAACGTGTTCGGTATAACTGATGAGTGCCTCCTCGGGACTCTGCTTGAGGGCATCGCCAATCTTTGCCACTGCAGACTCCTCTGGTTCCTCGTCGGCATCCTTCTTCGAGAAGTTGCTCTTTATGATAAGGAGTAGGCAGAGGGCTGTAACACCGATAATGGCGATAGTGCCACCATATACAAGGGCAAGGGTTACAGCAAGGGCGATAGCAAAGCCACCCAAGGCTGTGATAAACCAACCCATAATAACGGTGGTAACACCTGTGATACGATATACGGCACTCTCACGACCCCACGCACGATCAGCAAGGGATGAACCCATAGAGACCATAAAGACAACGTAGGTAGTAGAGAGTGGCAACTTAAGCTGTGTACCTATAGATATAAGGATTGCAGCAGCGGTAAGGTTTACCGTAGCGCGGATAAGGTCGTAGTTTACATCGCCACGCTCCTCCTCTGGGAGGGTCTCAAAACGCTGATTTACCCAACGATGTATAGGCTCTGGAGTGATAGAGGTGAGGAAGTTGTTGAAACGGAGTACGCCACGCACGATACCGCGCGATGCCACTGTAGCCTCGCTATTTGTTGGCACATCCTCGCTCTGCGATGATAGTTTACGCTCGGTCTCGATAACGCGCATAGCCTTCTTCGAGGTAAAGAGCGTAATGACCATAACAAGACCCGCAGCACACATAATCCAGAAGTTAGCCTGTGTAGGGTTTGCCAACGCCTCCATAGATGTAGGGAGTGTGTCGGATGCGTGAGCGATAACATATGAGTCGTAGCCAGCGTATGGCACACCAATAAAGTTTACAAGGTCGTTACCCGCAAATGCCAACGCCAAAGAGAATGTACCCGCAAGGATAGAGACACGCAAGATATTTACGTTGAAACGCTGTAGGATCCACAATAGCGCAGAACTACCAAGCCACAAGATCAATAGCGCAGTGCCAGTATTATCGGTTACATAGTCCTTGATAACATCAGGGATAAGTGTAGTACTCTTCAAGCCCTTGAATACAGTGAAGTAGATGATACCCGCAAGGGTGATACCGCACCAGAAAGCACCATAACGGCTGAAAATCTTATGATAGCGGAACGAGAAGATAAGACGCGAGATATACATCAACAAGTGACCTGTGAAGAACGCCAACACCACCGAAAGCAGGATACCCGACACGATAGCCAAAGCGTTACCCGAGTTGATATACTCGCCAAGAGTAGCATCGGTAGAGCCTCCCCATATATTATATAGTGCAAGTGCCATTGCCGAGCCGAGCAAGCCGAAGACCAACGATACAGTGGTAGAGGTAGGCAAGCCCAACGAGTTGTAGATATCGAGGAGAATGATGTTCGAGAGCATCATACCGAGGAACAGAATCATAATCTCCTGATAGGTAAACATCGCAGGATAGAAGACACCGCTACGCGCCACATCCATCATACCGCTCGAGGTCATAACACCGACCATAACGCCGATACTTGCAATAGTAAGGATAACATTTTTCTTTGCTGCCTTAGATCCAAAGGCGGAGTTGAGGAAGTTTACAGCATCGTTCGATACTCCCACAATAATACCCATAATCGCGAGAAGCGCGAGGGTAATAACTATAAATAAATCCATAAAATAAACTATTATTCCGCACAAAGATATTATAAAATTGTTACAAACCTGTTACAACTCCTTAAAACCGCTCAAAAAAGTTATACCCGAAACAAAAATAGAGGCAAAGAAACCAATTTACGGCGTTGAATTTGTATGGTTGATAAAATTTATGTATATTTGTGCTTTAAGGAAATATATACATTATGTATAAGTATAGAGTGATGGTTGTCGATGACGAAGAGTCGTTGTGCGAAATTCTTAAGTTCAACCTCGAAAAGGAGGGATATGAGGTGCTTACGGCAAATAGTGCCGAGGAGGTGCTTACAAAGGATTTGCGCGGGCTGGACCTTATGATACTCGACATTATGATGGGTGAACTTAGTGGTTTCAACCTCGCAGCGATACTGCGTAAGCGTCCCGAAACCGCTACCCTCCCAATAATCTTCTGCTCGGCACTCGACAGCGAGAGCGACAAGATTAAAGGACTCGACATAGGCGCGGATGACTATATATCGAAACCTTTTTCGGTGGCAGAGGTTATGGCGCGCGTGCGTAGCGTACTGCGACGCTCGACACATCGCACAGAGCCTCGCGAGGAGGTGGTCGACGAAAGCGTTTTCAGTTTCGAGGGCTTGGTGGTAAACAACTCCAGCAAGCGATGCACGATAGATGGCGAGGAGATATCGTTAACACGCAAGGAGTTTGACATCCTTGTATTGCTGTTGCAAAACCGCAATACGATACTCTCACGCGAACAGATTATGAAGCGCGTATGGAGCAACGAGGTCATAGTACTCGACCGCACAATAGATGTGAACATCACTCGTATGCGCAAGAAGTTAGGAAATTACGGAAATCACATTACAACAAGAACAGGATATGGCTATGGATTTGAAGAGTAAAAAGGGATTTAGCTACCGCGGTAGTATGTATCTTATTCTAACGCTATTGGCATTGTTGCTTATTGGTGGAGTTATCATCTACCGTCAGTCGTTGCTTACTCATATCAAGGTTAACGGCTCTGTGAAATTCGACGACGACATCTTCATCAGCATCATCTTCATCGCTGCGGCTACGGTAGTGGTATCGCTATTTCTCGCCATACGCATCAACCGCAATATCAAGAACTTGGAGCGTTTGGCATTGGCGATGGAGCGCGGCGATGAGAAGGAGTCTATGCCAAAGTTCGCCAACGATGAGTTGGGCGATATAGCACGCCATATCATCGACCTATATAGTCGCCTTAGCGAGGCTTCGGAGAGCATCAAGCGCGAACACGACAAGGCCCTGCACGAGGAGCAGGAGAAGTTGCGCATCAAGCGACAGTTGACAAATAATATCAACCACGAGTTGAAGACCCCAGTGGCGGCTATTCAGGGATATCTTGAGACAATGATAACATCGAAGGATATGACCGACGAGGAGCGTAACTCGTTCATCGCCAAGAGTTATGCACACTGCCAGCGTCTAACACAACTACTTACCGACGTATCGACAATCACTCGTATGGAGGATGGTAGTTCGCGTATCGAACGCGAGATTGTGGACCTACACGCCATCGTTGGCGAGATAGCATCGGACGTAACACTACTACCCGATGATAAGCGTATGCGTATGAATATAGACCTGCCATCGCCTATGCCAGTGTATGGTAACTCGACACTACTTATATCTATCATTAAAAACCTCACCGATAACGCTATAGCATACTCTGGCGGTCGTGATATATATGTTAAGTGTTTGGGCGAGCAGGATGGTATGTACACTATCTCGTTTGCCGACAACGGCATCGGCATCGAAGACGACCATATAGATTATATCTTCGAGCGTTTCTACCGCATCGACAAGGGTCGCTCACGCAAACTCGGTGGCACGGGTCTCGGTCTCTCGATTGTGAAGAACGGAGTACTCTTCCACGGCGGTAATATCGAGGTTAAAAACCGCAAGGTGGGTGGTTTGGAGTTTACATTTACCCTACCGATTGCTAAACAAATCGGTTAGTCTGAAGAGAGGTCATTAAGGGTTAATCGAAACTGAAAACTGAAAACTGAAAACTGAACTTTGCGATTAAGGCGAGAGCAGAACAAGTTTACTTGTTATGCCGAGCCGTAGCAAAGTCGAGGCATTACGAAGTTTTGCCTCAAAAGTAAGGTATGCTTCGCATAAGTTTTATTTGCGCAGAAGATGGGGATGCTGGGGAGTATGGGTAGAGTGGGTATTATGGGGAAGCGCGAGCATCATTAAACTACAATGCAAAGCAAAGCGCAGAATAGCGACAACGCGGACTAACGTACGA
>JAGCKG010000106.1 GCA_017647625.1 Alistipes sp.
AACGCGCCAAACGGCCGAATCCCGCCGACGAAGTCGATACGCTTAGAGGTACGAAGATCAGCGATGCCAAGTAGCTTATCCAACACAAGGTTAGAGAGAACCGATACATCCAAAACGCCGATTGGGTCGTTATCATCATATGTACCCTCCTTAGCAGTCATTGAGTACCACTCGCCATCGATATACATAGCAAAGTTATGTAGGGCATTAGGAGTATAAATTGATGATCCCTTCTTCTCAACTACGAATGACTCCTCTACAGCCTTCAAGAACTCCTCCTTCGATAGACCGTTAAGATCCTTAACTACGCGGTTGTAATCGATAATGCGAAGGTGAGATGCTGGGAATGTAACAGCAAGGAAGAAGCAGTATTCCTCGTTGCCAGTGTGGTTAGCATTCTTAGATGCGCACTCCTGACCTACACGAGCAGCAGCAGCTGTACGGTGGTGACCATCAGCAACATACAACGCTGGGATACCCTTGAAGATCTCAGTGATGCGGTCGTTGATTGCCTTCTCGCGGATAACCCACATATGGTGACCGAAGCCATCCTCTGCTACGAAATCGTAGTCAGCCTCGTGCTCCTTAACCCAGTTAGAAACGATAGCATCGATCTCAGCCTCGTCTGGATATGCGAAGAATACTGGCTCGATGTTAGCCTTCTGGTTACGAACGTGGATCATACGATCCTCCTCCTTGTCAACGCGAGTAAGCTCGTGCTTCTTGATAGCACCTGAAAGGTAATCCTCGTAGTGGCAGCACATAGCGATACCATACTGAGTACGGCCGTTCATAGTCTGAGCGTAGATGTAGTAGTACTCCTCGTCATCCTGTGCCAACCAACCCTTCTCCTTCCATAGACGGAAGTTCTCCATAGCCTTCTCATAAGCCTCCTGTGAGTGCTCATCAGCGATAGGATCAAAATCAATCTCAGGCTTGATGATGTGAAGCAAAGAACGCTCACCAGCCTCTGCCTTAGCCTCTACTGAGTTAAGAACGTCGTATGGACGTGATGCAACCTCTGATGCCAACTCCTTTGGAGGACGAATACCCTTAAAGGGCTTAATTCTTACCATATTTGTAAATAGTTTTAGCTTGGTTATTTTTTCTTGTAAGGGTGTCAACTATTGCTGACACCCTAATTTGTATTATTTCCGCGGTAGGGAATAATGGTCTATTATTAATCTATTTTGAGGTTGGTCATTGTTCGAAAAAGCGGGGTTTACTCTGCGTAAATCAGCATTTTGCGAACAGCCAGACGCCAAAAGAGACAACAAGAGGCTATTATTTATTTACCTGGAAACGAACGTTACCGTTAACAAAGAAATCAACGATCTGACGAGCAGCAGCAAGACCAGCGTTTACGTTAGCCTCTGCAGTCTCAGCACCCTGCTTCTTAGGAGTACCGAAATAGCGCTTGCCAAACTTCTCTGCGTATACATCCTTTGCATCTGGAGCGATATCAGTGATATACTTAAGATCCTCACGCTCCTCCATAGCCTTCATAAGACCCTCCTCGTTGATAACCTCCTTACGAGCAGTGTTTACGATGGTAGCACCCTTAGGCATAGACATTGCAAGGTCATAACCGATAGAACCCTTAGTCTCAGCAGTTGCAGGGATGTGCAATGAGAGGTAATCAGCAGCAGCGTAAAGCTCTGCGATAGAGTTCATCTTCTTAACACCGTCACGCTCGAATACAGCATCGTCAGTGATGAATGGGTCGTATGCAACAACGTTCATACCGAGAGCCTTACCCTTCAAACCTACCAAACGACCTACGTTACCGTAAGCGTGGATAGCAAGAGTCTTACCAGCAAGCTCAGTACCAGTACCTGGGTTGAACTGGTTACGAGCCATATATACCATCATACCAAGAGCCAACTCAGCAACAGCGTTTGAGTTCTGACCTGGAGTGTTCATAACTACAACATTGTGAGCAGTAGCTGCAGCAAGGTCTACGTTGTCGAAACCAGCACCTGCACGAACAACGATCTTGAGCTGCTTAGCAGCCTCAATAACCTCAGCAGTAACCTTGTCACTACGGATGATAAGAGCATCAACATCAGCAACAGCGGCCAAAAGCTCAGCCTTATCAGTATACTTCTCAAGGCGTACTACCTCATAGTTAGCCTCCTTCAAGATAGACTCGATACCCTCAACTGCGGTCTTTGCAAAGGGCTTCTCGGTTGCAATAAGTACCTTCATAATAGGTTTTTCTTATTTATTAATTTAGTGATTAAGGTAGCCATCGGGGTTTAGACCGACAGCTACCATATTAAATAGTTAAGTTAGATATTACTTGTGAAGTGCCTCGAACTCCTGCATACAAGCAACCAAAGCCTCTACAGACTCCTTTGGACAAGCGTTGTAGATAGAAGCGCGGAAACCACCTACTGAACGGTGACCCTTGATACCTACCATACCCTTCTCCTTAGCAAATGCCATAAACTCTGCCTCGAACTCCTCCTTACCTGGAGCCATTACGAAACATACGTTCATCAAAGAGCGGTCCTCCTTAGCAGCAGTACCTACGAACATAGAGTTGCGGTCGATCTC
>JAGCKG010000107.1 GCA_017647625.1 Alistipes sp.
TATAAATTAGTAAATTAAGTTTAACAATAGGAGGTTGTATTTTATCTTTCGGTCGCTTTTGTGTCTATTTCGGCATCTTTCATATCTTTTCTCGGTTGCTATGCCCGCATAGCGTCCTCGAAACAGATAAGAAATCTATCCAAAATATCTCACAAAATCAACTCGACCTAATTTATAGAACCTCCCTTTATAAATTGAGAACCCTTTAAGCCGTAGGATAGCCCCCTACCGCTTATGTATACACTACTAATACTATGCGCAGACTAACCTACTTTCTACTAATCTCTTTTCTTCTTTTTGTAAATACCTCATTTGCACAAAACATCTCGGTGAGTGCCGTTCTACGCGACACCCACCAAGAGACCTATGTATGGGCCATTGGCTACGGCAAGACCTTGGAGGAGGCAGATGGTGACGCTATGAATACCTTGGCAAGTTACTCTACGAATATCACCAGCGTGGAGACTCTCGCAACAAAAAATGTGAACTCTTCGGAGGGCTCACACTACGAGCAAGCCTATTCGGGCAATAGTTCCTCAATATCGAATATGTACCTTGAGAATGTACGACGCGAGGTGCTGTCCGACGAGAAGGGTATGAAGCGTGTGCTACGATATATGACCCGCGAGGACTGGGAGGCGCGCAACGATGTCCTACGAGGCAAAATCGAGGAGTATATCGAGTCGGGAAAGTATGCCACAATGGTGGAGGATAAGATTCGCTACTACAGTTGGGCAAATATCCTTCTACAGACATATCCCGAGAACGAGGAGCCTATAATGGTTGACGGCACAACATATGCTAAGCACTGGTTAATTAGCGAGTTGCGCAACATCCTGAACAACATTGAGATATACGTTATCGGCATCGAGCAGGATAAGACCAACACGCACTACCCATATAAGGTATTCTTGGACTTCTTGTATCAGGGCGAGCCTATCAGTTACATATGCTACGGCTATTTCGACGGTCGTGGTTATGTCGATAAGGAGTCTGCAAAGGATGGTCGTGGCGTTGTGCAGATAAAGGATGTATCTGCAAACCTTACCATCGACATCGAGTGTCTAAACAAGGATCTTGCACGACAGTTAGACCCTTCGGTCTTTGTGCTTATCGAGAATCAGATGTACGCCTCATCGTTTGATGAGGCGCGCAAGAGTATCAATCTCAATGAAACAGGTGTCAAGCGACAGAAGAGTGTTAACACTCTCAGCACAAGCGTCAACTCGAAGGTTAACGAGGGCCTTCAGGAGATTGCCGACACCTATGTAGAGGTTAGCGATGCCGTATCGAACACCAAGATGGTGGAGCAGATGATGAATGACATCACTGCCTTCATACAGAAGAAGAGTGGCAGAGATATTCGCCCCTACTTCTCCGACGAGGCGTGGGTGCAGTACGAGAAAATTGTTACTAATGGCAAGCCTATCATCGCAAGAACACCAGAGTACAAGTTTATCAAGCACGACACTCTTACCATATGTCAGTCTATACCTCTGAAACTCAGTTTCTCGGGCAACCGCTCATTTGTCGAGGATGTTGTCTTCCGCGTAGACAACAAGAGCCATAAAATCGAGTCTGTAGCCTATAAACTAAGTGCAAAGACCGAGCAGGAGATTATGTCAATGAGTTGGGATGATGCTGCGCGATTGACACTTATAGCCTTCTTAGAGGACTACCGCACAGCATACTGCTTGAAGAATATCGACTATATCAATAAGGTTTTTGCCGATGATGCCTATATCATCGTAGGTCGTGTCTTACAACAGAGTACCCGCAAATTCTCCGACTCGGCACACTACGCCTTCAACTCTACGAATGTGGCATATAGCAAGCAGACCAAACAGCAATATGTGTCTAACCTACGCAAGAGTTTTGCAAGTAAGGAGTTTGTAAATATCCGCTTCGAGGAGTGCAACGTGGCCAAGGGTTACTACGCCAAAGAGGGCATCTACGCGGTGCAGGTTAAGCAGATGTACTACTCAAACAACTATGCCGATGAGGGTATCCTTACCTTGGCGATAGATATGCGCGAGGATACCAACCCATTGGTGCGCGTGCGCGTATGGCAGGCTGAGCGCGATGTGGCATACAATGCCGAGGAGATGATTGAGCGCACAGTATCCGTCGATGGCAGTCTAAACTAAATTAATGGATGTTCTATAAATTAGTAAATTAAGTTTAACAATAGGAAGTTTTATTTTATCTTTCGGTCGCTTTTGTGTCTATTTCGGCATCTTTCTCATCTTTCCTCGGTTGCTATGCCCGCATAGCGCCCTCGAAAGAGATAAGAA
>JAGCKG010000108.1 GCA_017647625.1 Alistipes sp.
TCAGTTTTCAGGTTTCAGTTTCTTTACTTGAGTCGTACCCCTACTCAATTAAAGATATACTGCTCTGGATAAAGTCTGTGAGGTTTTTGCCCTTGAGCATACCATTAGACAATAGCGCAAGGTCGATAATCTGGCGTACCTTGCGGTTCTCCTTACCTATCTCCTCAAGGCGTGCATCGCGCTCGGTGCGTAGTTCTACAACGCGCTTTGACAACTGCTCACGCATATCGCGCTCCTCGGCTGTGAGGTCCTCGCTCTTCTTATCCTTAACGGTCTCCTCGAAGCGACTCTCCTCCTGCTCGGCAGCGGTAATCTTTTTGCCGATAGTGCGTAGCTTATCGCCATACTCGCGCTCCACCTCGCCAAGGATGTCGAGGACGATAGGGTGGTTACCATTAACCGTAATTGTGAAGTTGTCAGGCATCTGGGCGTAGAAGCGACTCATATCGCCACCGCTGGTGTTTGCCATATCCTTCATACGGCGCATAAACTCGTTCTGTGTGATAACCACAGGGGCATCTGTTGCCGACATAGCCTCGAACGATACGTGGTAGTGAATCTTCTCGTCGGCAGGCATCTGGCTCTCGAATACTGGGCGCATAATCTGCTGTTGCTCAGTTGATAGCGACATTGCGCTTCGCTCCTCCTTGCGGATGATGTTGTCGATGATATCGCTATCTACGCGCACAAAGCGAATCTTCTCGTTCTTCGACTCGAAGTACTGGATGTAGTGGCTGTCGAGTTGTCCGTTCATCTCAAGGATGTCGTAACCCTTAGCCTTTGCGGCCTCCACGAATGAGTTCTTGGCAACGGCATCATCCACATACAACATAATCGTGAAGCCATCCTTGTCGGTCTGGTTCTCCTTAACCATATTAATATACTCCTCCGAGGTGTAGTACTTGCCCTCGATGCTCTTCCAAAGCATAAATGAAGATGCCTTCTCGGCAAACTTCTCATCGGTGAGAATTCCATACTGTATAAATACCTTGAGGTCGTCCCACTTGGCCTCGTAGTCGGGGCGCATAGTGTTGAATAACTCCTGTAGACGGTCTGCCACTTTGCGTGTGATGTAGCTTGAAATCTTCTTCACGTTAGAGTCGCTCTGAAGGTAGCTACGCGATACGTTTAGTGGAATATCTGGCGAGTCGATAACACCGTGTAGGAGTGTCAGATACTCTGGTACGATACCGTTAACCTCGTCGGTAACAAACACTTGGTTGCAGTACAACTGTATGCGGTTACGCTGAATATCGAAGTTAGAGTGAATCTTTGGGAAGTAGAGAATACCTGTCAAGTTGAACGGATAGTCGATGTTGAGGTGGATGTAGAACAATGGCTCCTCGCTTGTAGGGTACAACTCGGCGTAGAATGCCTTATAGTCCTCCTCGCTAATCTCCGATGGCATACGAGTCCATAGTGGAGTGGTGTCGTTGATGATGTTGTCCTCTGCGGTATCTACATACTTGCCGTCCTCCCACTTTGTCTTCTTGCCAAAGGCAATAGGAATAGGTAGGAAATGGCAATATTTGCGTAGTAGTGCGCTTATCTCGTCGCGCTTGGTGTACTCGGCGCACTCCTCCGAGATGTGGAGTACGATGCGTGTTCCGCGCTCAAGTTTCTCGTCAAGTTCCTCCATCTCGAACTCTGGCGAGCCGTTGCAACTCCAGTGTACACTCTTGGTATCGCTCTTATACGACTGCGAGAATATCTCCACCTTGTCTGCCACCATAAACGATGAGTAGAAGCCCAAACCGAAGTGACCGATGATAGCCTGATCCTTGTACTTTGCCATAAACTCCTCGGCACCCGAGAATGCAATCTGGTTGATGTAGCGGTCTACCTCCTCCATTGTCATACCGATACCTCTATCGGTGATAGTGAGGGTTTTATTCGCCTCATCTACAGCGATATGGATGGTTAGGTCGCCAAGTTCACCCTCGCACTCGCCCTTTGCTGATAGGGTCTTGAGTTTCTGTGTAGCATCCACAGCATTTGATACAAGTTCACGAAGGAAGATCTCGTGATCTGAATAAAGGAACTTCTTGATTACGGGGAAGATGTTCTCTGTTGTTACCCCAATTTTGCCGTTTCTCATAGTTTGAAATATTTATTTGAATTTAATTTGCATTTAGTGACAATTTCGTAACTGCCAAACCCTCCGACAAACAGTGTGCCAACTATGTTGAAGTGACAAAATGTCAGTCGCTGTCAGTAGCGTTGTCTAATATGGTCTGAAAAGGTGTAAAAAGTGGTGATAGATTATGATATTTAGATAGTTTTTTGTATCTTTGCCGACTGATTATATAGTAAGGAAATGAAAAATATACGCAACTTTTGTATTATTGCACACATCGACCACGGTAAGAGTACGCTTGCTGACCGCCTGTTGGAGAAGACCAATACGCTAAATCAGCGTGAGATGCAGGCCCAGGTGCTCGATGATATGGACTTGGAGAGAGAGAAGGGTATCACCATTAAGAGCCACGCCATTCAGATGGAGTATCGCTCACGCAGTGGCGAGAACTACACCCTAAACCTTATCGACACCCCGGGACACGTTGACTTTTCATATGAGGTGTCGCGTGCTATCGCTTCGTGCGAGGGTGCGTTGTTGGTGGTAGATGCTACGCAGGGTATTCAGGCGCAGACAATCTCTAACCTATATCTCGCTCTTGGTCAGGATCTTGAGATTATCCCAGTCCTAAATAAGATAGACTGTGAGTCGGCTATGATTGACGAGGTTAAGGATCAGATTATCGACCTTATCGGCTGTAAGGAGGAGGATATCCTTCTTGCCTCTGGTAAGACGGGTCAGGGTGTTGAGGATATCTTGGAGGCTATCGTTGAGCGTGTGCCAGCACCAGAGGGTGATGAGAATGCACCATTACAGGCTCTTATCTTCGACTCGGTGTTTAACCCATTTAGAGGTGTCATCGCATATTTCCGCGTCTTCAACGGTACGATACATAAGGGCGAACACGTTAAGTTCTTCAACGCTGGTAGCGAGTATGATGCCGACGAGATTGGTGTGTTGAAACTCAAGATGGTCGCTCGCGACGAGATTAAGGCGGGCGACGTAGGATATATCTGCTCGGGTATCAAGAACTCGACCGATGTTAAGGTGGGTGATACCATCACCTCGGTGTCTAACCCTGCTACGGAGGCTATTGCAGGTTTTGAGGATGTTAAGCCGATGGTCTTCGCGGGTGTATATCCTGTTGAGGCTGACCAGTACGAGGATTTGCGCGCGTCGCTCGAGAAACTTAAACTTAACGATGCCTCGCTTACCTTCGAGCCAGAGAGTTCGTTGGCACTTGGCTTCGGTTTCCGTTGTGGTTTCCTCGGACTTCTCCATATGGAGATTATTCAGGAGCGTCTATATCGCGAGTTTGATATGGATGTTATCACCACAGTACCTAACGTATCATACCATATCACAACCACCCAGGGCGAGGAACTTGAGGTACACAACCCTTCGGGTCTGCCAGAGATTACCAAGGTGGCAAAGATTGAGGAGCCATATATCCTTGCACAGATTATCACCAAGGCAGACTTCCTCGGCAACGTACTAAAACTATGTATCGACAAGCGTGGTGTGATGAAAAACCAGACCTTCATCACGCAAGATCGTGTTGAGGTAAACTTCGAGATGCCACTATCAGAGATTGTCTTCGACTTCTACGACAAACTCAAGAGTATCTCAAAGGGTTACGCCTCATTCGACTACCACCGCACTGGTTATCAGCTTAGTAAACTTGCGAAACTCGATATCCTCCTTAATGGCGAGGCTGTGGATGCGCTATCATCGCTTATCTATGCCGACCACGCCTACGACTTCGGACGTAAGATGTGCGAGAAACTTAAGGAACTTATCCCACGACAGCAGTTTGATATCGCTATTCAGGCTGCTATCGGTGCGAAAATCATCGCTCGCGAGACCGTAAAGGCTGTGCGTAAGGATGTGACTGCTAAATGTTACGGTGGTGATATCTCTCGTAAGCGTAAACTTCTTGAGAAGCAGAAGGCTGGTAAGAAGCGTATGCGTCAGATTGGCTCGGTGCAGGTACCGCAGTCGGCTTTCTTAGCGGTGCTTAAGATGGACTAGTTTTTTTGTATTGTCTTGTTGGCTCTTTTGGCATCTGCCTTGTCTGAAAAATGCTCATTTACGCAAAGTAAACTCCGCTTTTTCAGTCTGCGAGCAGCCTCAAAATAGCCTAACAATCCAACGCAAAATGACGCAAACCCAAATGTTACGAACTGAAAACTGAAAACTGAAAAGTTTTAAAGGGTATTTAAAGGTGGTTAAGGGTTATTAAGGGTTATTAGGGGTGGTATCAAGCGAGACGCTAAACTCCCTTTTGCCCCTTTTGCAAGTAAAGCGGACCAAAGGGGACCAAAGCGGATAAGCATACCAATTCCCCTTTCTGCCCCTTTTTAAATCTCGCGCGAAGCGCACCATACCTTTCAGTTTTCAGTGTTCAGTTTTCAGTTTCTTTGCAGTAGTAGCTCAGTTGGTAGAGCATCGGCTTCCCAAGCCGAGGGTCGCGGGTTCGAGTCCCGTCTACTGCTCACATAAACCAAAAACTTAACTGTATGAAAAAGACTTTATTAATCGCCCTGTTTGCCCTGTTTGCAATAGGTGGCATTACAGCTCAGGAGTATAAACCTACAAGAGCTAACCTTCGTTCACGTAAGGAGTTTGCAGATGATCGTTTTGGTATCTTTATCCACTGGGGTCTATACAGTGTTTATGGTCAGGGCGAGTGGTATCTTCAGAATGCGGGTCTTGATCGTGATGAGTATGCCAAGGTGGCAGATGCATTCTACCCA
>JAGCKG010000109.1 GCA_017647625.1 Alistipes sp.
TCGGCGCTATGGGCTTCAAGGTAAAGAACTTCTGCATCCAGGACTCTCCCCGTCGTGCACACTCTATCGCTGCACAGGGTGGTATCAACGCTGCAAAGAACTATCAGAACGACAACGACTCTATCTATCGCCTCTTCTACGATACCATCAAGGGTGGTGACTATCGTGCTCGTGAGGCTAACGTATATCGTTTGGCTGAGGTATCTAACCTTATCATCGACCAGTGCGTAGCACAGGGTGTACCTTTTGCTCGTGAGTACGGTGGTTTGTTGGCTAACCGTTCATTCGGTGGTGCGCAGGTATCTCGTACATTCTATGCTCGTGGTCAGACCGGTCAGCAGCTTTTGCTCGGTGCTTACGCAGCATTGAACAAGGAGATCGCAGCAGGCTCTGTTAAGTCATACCCACGTCACGAGATGTTGGATGTTGTTATCGAGAATGGCGAGGCTTGTGGTATCATCGCTCGTAACCTTGTAACAGGTGAGATTGAGCGTCACGGTGCTCACGCTGTTGTTATCGCTACTGGTGGTTACGGTAACGTATTCTTCCTCTCTACAAATGCGATGGCATCTAACGGCTCTGCAGCATTCCAGTGCTACCGTAAGGGTGCAGGTTTTGCTAACCCTTGCTTCACACAGATTCACCCAACTTGTATCCCAGTTCACGGTACTCAGCAGTCTAAGTTGACTTTGATGTCTGAGTCTTTGCGTAACGATGGTCGTATCTGGGTTCCTAAGAAGATGGAGGATGTAGAGGCTATCCGTAAGGGTACAAAGAAGCCATCTGACATCGCTGAGGCAGACCGCGACTACTACTTGGAGCGTCGTTACCCTGCATTCGGTAACCTCGTACCTCGTGACGTTGCATCACGCGCTGCTAAGGAGCGTTGCGACGCTGGTTTCGGTGTTAACGAGACAGGTTTGGCTGTATTCCTCGATTTCAAGACTGCTATCGAGCGTCTTGGTAAGGAGACTATCAAACAGCGTTATGGTAACCTCTTCGATATGTATGAGGAGATTACAGACGTTAACCCATACGAGCAGCCAATGCAGATCTTCCCTGCTGTTCACTACACAATGGGTGGTATCTGGGTTGACTACAACCTTATGACTACAATTCCTGGTTTGTACGCTATTGGTGAGGCTAACTTCTCTGATCACGGTGCTAACCGTCTTGGTGCATCTGCTCTTATGCAGGGTCTTGCAGATGGTTACTTCGTATTGCCATACACAATTGGTGATTACCTATCTAAGAAGATTCAGGCTCCTAAGGTTAAGACCGACACTCCTGCTTTCGACGAGGCAGAGAAGGGCGTTCGCGCACGTATCGAGCGTTTGTTCGCTATCAAGGGTAGCCAGTCTGTAGACGATATTCACAAGCGTCTTGGTCTTATTATGTGGGACAACGTAGGTATGGCTCGTACAAAGGAGTCATTGGAGAAGGCTATCGTAGAGATTCAGGCTTTGCGTAAGGAGTTCTACAAGGATTTGAAGCTTGTAGGCGACAACGAGTCATTCAACGTAGAGTTGGAGAAGGCACTTCGTTTGGAGGACTTCTTGGAGTTGGGTGAACTTATGGCACGCGACGCTTTGAACCGTGAGGAGTCTTGCGGTGGTCACTTCCGTTCTGAGCACCAGACTGAGGATGGTGAGGCTTTGCGTCACGACGACAAGTTTGCATACGCAGCAGTTTGGGAGTACAAGGGTATGGACAACGTGCCAGAAATGACTATCGAGCAGCTCGACTACGAGTTCGTACACCGTGCACAGCGTAACTACAAAGACTAATTTTTTGGCGTTAAACTTTAATAAGGATTAAACTATGAATTTTAAGTTAAAGATATGGCGTCAAAGAGACGCTAAGTCACAGGGTGCATTCGAGACCTATGAGGTTAAGAATATCTCAGCGGATACTTCATTCCTTGAGATGATGGACATCCTTAACAATGACCTTATCCACGCAGGTAAGGAGCCAGTAGCATTCGACCACGACTGTCGCGAGGGTATCTGCGGTATGTGTTCTATGCACATTAATGGCCACGCTCACGGTCCATCACAGGCAGTAACTACTTGCCAGATGTATATGCGTAAGTTCGAGGATGGCTCAACTATCACTATCGAGCCTTGGCGTTCAGCTGCGTTCCCAGTAATCCGTGACCTCGTTGTAGACCGCGGTGCTTACGATAAGATTTTGCAGGCTGGTGGTTTCATCTCTGTTCGTACTAACTCAGTACCTGATGGTAACGCTATTCCAATTCCTAAGGCAGATGCTGACGAGTCTATGGACGCAGCAGCTTGCGTAGGTTGTGGTGCTTGTGCTGCTACTTGTAAGAACGGTTCTGCAATGTTGTTCGTTGCAGCTCGCGTATCTTCACTTGCAAAGTTGCCACAGGGTCGCGTCGAGGGCGCACGTCGTGCTAAGGCTATGGTTGCTAAGATGGATGAGTTGGGCTTCGGTAACTGTACTAACACAGGTGCTTGCCAGGCTCAGTGTCCTAAGTCAATCTCTATCGCACACATCGCTCGTCTTAACCGCGAGTTCTTGGCTGCGAAGTTGCAGGACTAATATTTACTATATTATATAGTAGTGGGGTTATCCGAAAGGGTAGCCCCATTTTTTGTATGTATTAGAAAAAAATGTGTATATTTGTCTATCATTCGACAAATAATTACAAACTTATACCACTATGAAAAAGTTTCTTTTACTTTTTGCATTAGTTGTCGTAGCAATGCCGTGCGGGGCCCACTGTCCAAGTTCGTGCCCATCAAATGAGATTTGGTACACGAATGGTAGCACAACAGAGCCAACAAAACCGAGAGATACTTTCGATGTAAATATTATATCAAATACATACTATGCAGAAAATGAGTGTTGGGTAATTAAATTTGATGGTGAGGTAACTACGATTAGATTTGAGGCATTCGGTGGTTGCAGTAACCTAACAAGTGTAACAATTCCAGAGAGTGTAACTACAATTTGGGCTACTGCATTCGGTGGTTGCAGTAGCTTAAGAGAGTTTAATGGTAAATATGCATCAGAAGATGGCAGATGTTTAATTGTTGATGATACTCTAAATTCATTTGCGCCTGCAGGACTTACAGAATATACTATTCCTGATAGTGTAACTACAATTGGGAATTATGCATTCTATAGTTGCAGTAGCCTAACAAGTGTAACTATTGGTGATAGTGTAACTACAATTGGAGCGTGGGCATTCCGTGGTTGCAGTAGCCTAACAAGTGTAACTATTCCAGATAGTGTAACTACAATTGGAGGTTCTGCATTCTCTGGTTGCAGTAGCCTAAGAGAGTTTAATGGTAAATATGCATCAGATAATGGCAGATGTTTAATTGTAGATGGTACACTTAATTCATTTGCATCTGCAGGACTTACTGAATATATTATTCCAGATCGTGTAACTGAAATTGGTCATTATGCATTCGATTATTGCAGTAGCCTAACAAGTGTAACAATTCCAGATAGTGTAACTACAATTGGAGCGTGGGCATTCCGTGGTTGCAGTAGCCTAACAAGTGTAACTATTCCAGATAGTGTAACTGCAATTGGAATTTATGCATTCTATAATTGCAGTAGCCTAACAAGCGTATATTGCAAGGCTATAACACCGCCTGCTGGAGGTGCTTCGATGTTCTCATCTAACGCCTCTGATCGTAAGATTTATGTTCCTACAGAGTCGGTAGAGGTTTATAAGTCGGCATCGCGTTGGAGTATTTATGCTGACTCGATTGTAGACTATAACTTTTAGGAAGGGCTAATTTATATATGTTGATATCCGCGCTACGAATGTGGCGCGGATATTATTTGTTTAATTAGTAGTGAGTAAAGAGTTTTTAGTAATGAATAGTGTCTGCGACGAGTGTTTATAAAGTGAAAACTGAACTTTGCGATTAAGGCGAGAGCAGAGACAACAGAGACAACAGAGACGGCAGGGAGATTTCTATGATACCCGACCTCGTTGTCGTCTCTTCCGTCTCTCTCGTCTCTTTCGTCCCTTTTTCTCAAAAAAGTCAACGGCTTTTAACCATTACTAATTACTAATTATCAAAATACTAATTAAAATAAACACCCACGAATCTGAAATTCGTGGGTGTCGCTCTTATGTTGTGGTTTGGCTTACTTCGCTGGTGCCCACTTGCAGCGGACTGGCGATACGATTGCGCCCTCCTCCTTAAGCTCCTTCATTGCCTTGTCTACCTCCTTGCGGTCAAGACCGCTAAGCTCTGCAATCTTACCTGCGTTCATAGGCTCACCTGCCTCTACCATTGTTGCCAATACTTTCTCCTTTGCATTCATAATCTTAAAGTTTTATTAGTTTTAGTAATTATAATTTCTTAACTCAAGTGTTATTTCTCTATATGTTCTGCGACCCTCTATGTAGTCCTCATAGACAATCTCTGCATCGCGTCCTCGGAGCATATTGCATCTTCCACACAGTTCACAACTACATAAGCACCTCCACCTATCTTGCACATACTCCAATCGCTCCTCACGCGTGCTATCTTCAATCTGTGGAGCAAACATCTCTATATTAAACTTCTCTTTTTAATCTTGTGTTACTTGTTATTGTTAGTTTTCTGTTGCAAAATTAATACAAATTTCTATAAGTACAAATCGGAAATTTTGATAAAACTATAAGTGTAGGCTATAGTTGGTGGGTCGTATGACAATTTCCACCGTTTGGGCAGATTATATAGAAAGAGGCTATCAATCGATAGCCTCTCAATCTAAATATATGTAGAGTAGTTCTACTTACGAATCTCTGCACCAGCCTTCTGCTCCATCTGTGTCTGGAGGTTAGCCATTGTGCGCTCAATCTGCTTGTCTGTTAGAGTCTGGCTCTTATCCTCAAGGATGAAACTCAAGGCGTATGACTTCTTGCCCTCTGGGAGTTTGTCGCCCTCGTATACGTCAAACAACGATACTGACTTGAGCAACTTCTTCTCTGTTGCAAAGGCGATAGAGCGAAGTTGTGAGAAGGTAACGTTCTTGTTTACAAGGAGTGCCAAGTCTCGCTTAACCTCTGGGAACTTCGATAGCTCCTTGAACTGCACCTTTGACTTCTTGGTCATCTTAATAAGTTGGTCGAAGTCGATCTCTGCGAAGTATACCTCCTGTTTGATGTCGAACTTCTTGCGTATGATAGGCGATACAACACCCATACGCAATACCTCCTTTGGACCCTGCTTGAATACTACTGCGTCAGCATATAAATCGCAGTCAAGGCTCTCGCACTGCAAAGAGTAGATGTCGATGCCGAAACGCTTCAACAACTTCTCCACCATAGCGCGTAGTGTGAAGAATGATGAAGCCTCAACCTTTGAGTTCCACGATAGCTGTGTTGCCTGACCAGTCACGGTGATACCGATGCGATAACTCTCCTCATACTTTGCAAGGGCGTTCTCCTCCGATGCCTTCTCCTCGGCAAAGGCGTAGCAGTTACCCACCTCGTACATCTTAAGGTTGCCGTTACGACGGTTTACGTTAAGTTCTACTGCCTCCAATGCGTTGAACATAAGCGTCTGACGCATAACGTTTAAGTCCTGGGATAGTGGGTTGAGAATCTTCACGCAACGCTCCACTGGGTATGACTTGCTCTGCTCGTAGTATGCACCCTTGGTAAGCGAGTTCGACATAATCTCGGTGTAACCATTAGCCGAAAGATAGTCTGATGCCACATTCTGCAAACGTGCCTTATCAGGTTTTGGAGCATATGATAGGGTGGAATTAACGTGATCCGAAATCTCGATATTGTTGTAGCCATATACGCGAAGTACATCCTCGATAAGGTCTGCCTCGCGCTGTACATCCACGCGGTATGGTGGAACTGCTACCTGCAATACCTCGCCCTCACGACTCAATACCTTAACATCCAAAGCCTCAAGAATAGTCATAAATGTCTGCTCTGGGATATCCTTGCCGATAAGTTTACGAGCGCGCTCCAAAGAGAACTCAAACTCGAAGTCCTTGGCAGGAGTAGGGTTGATGTCGATAATCTCAGATGTTATGCGACCGCCTGCCAACTCCTGCATAAGCATTGCAGCACGCTTAAGAGCATAAACCTGAATATTTGGGTCGATACCGCGCTCGAAGCGGAATGATGCGTCGGTGTTAAGACCGAAACGCTTTGCAGTCTTACGCACCCATACTGGGTCGAAGTATGCACTCTCGATAAATACGTTGACAGTCTCGTCGCTGATGCCAGAGTCCTGACCGCCATAAACACCAGCGATACACATTGGACGCTCTGCCGAGCAGATCATAAGGTCGTTGGCTGTAAGTGTGCGCTCTACGCCATCGAGAGTTACGAACTTCTCGCCCTCGTTAGCCGAACGTACTACTACCTTCTGTCCCTCAATCTTATCTGCATCGAAGGCGTGGAGTGGCTGACCTAACTCAAAGAGAACGTAGTTTGTGATATCCACAAGGTTGTTCTTTGGGTTGATGCCCGCAGCGCGCAACTCATTCTGCATCCACTCTGGCGAAGGTGCAATCTTGCAGTCGCTAACAGTGATACCTGCATAGCGAGGTGCTGCCTCGTGGTTTACAACCTCCACCTCGATAGTACGAGAGGTGTCGTCAACCTTGAAGCCCTCAACCGATGGAAGCTTATACTCTACGCGCTCGCCACGACTTTTGAGGTATGCTGCCAAGTCGCGTGCAACACCGATGTGTGATGCTGCATCTACGCGGTTAGGTGTAAGACCGATGCCGATAAGGTAGTCGTCAGCAATATGTAGATACTCCTTGGCAGGTGTGCCAACAACAGCCTCTGCAGGAAGTTCCATAATGCCCTCGTGGTTGCGACCGATGCCCAACTCATCCTCTGCGCAAAGCATACCGAGTGACTCAACGCCACGAATCTTGCTACGCTTAATCTTGAACTCCTCGTCAGAGTCGATAGGGTATAGCACAGCACCTACGGTTGCGCACATTACCTTTAGACCCTTACGGCAGTTGGCTGCACCGCATACAATCTGCAATGGTGCCTCTGCGCCTACGTCCACGGTTGTAATGTGTAGGTGGTCTGAGTCTGGGTGATCCTCGCAGGTGAGTACCTCGCCTACAACAACACCCTTCAAGCCACCCTTGATGGTCTCAATCTTCTCGAACTCCTCGACCTCAAGACCGAGTTCGGTTAGTATCTCTGCCATACGCTCGGCAGTAATATCTGCATCAAGATAGCGTTTTAGCCAGTTATATGAAATGTTCATAGTATGATGTTTTTAATTATTTGTCTAATAAATAGCTATAATCGCACAAAGATAGAAAAAAAAGTGGAAAGGACAAACGACATTTGCCTGAATGTGCAATATAAGTCGTTATGTCCTCTCCAAATTAGATTTTATCGATGCCTCTGCTATATGAGATTTGATTTATATAGATATGCAAAATCTCAATATCATCTATTGGGTAATATGTGTAGCGAACGTATACTTATTGTAACTCCTTTTTACGATTCATCTTCTCTTTTAATGCCTTCCAACCATTTACGCCAAGAATCGCCAATGCTGTGTACTGGGTGGTCTTGGCAAGTCCGAAAAGAATAAACCATAGTATGCCCTTTGCTGTAGCGGATATAGGTAACAACATTTGAGCAAACGAGGCGATGTAACATACTACGCACACAGCCAATATGATGACTCCAGTGCGTACAGATAGACGGCTGAGAAACTCTTTAATTCGCTCCAACATACAACTCAATTACTCGTTTGTAATACCCATAGGGATATGTACAGCGGGTACATTCTTGAGGTGGTCGAGATGTGACATCTGGTCGTCGAAGAAGATATGTGGACGCATTATTTCAAGCACTCGATCCTTGGAGATGCCACCGAGGAAGAAGGCTTCGGTAACCTCTACACCCCAACTTTTAAGGGTGTTGACAACGCGCTCGTGTGCAGGGGCATTGCGTGCTGTTACGATAGATATCTTCAATCTGCGACGATACTCCTCATCTCTCTCCATTCGTGCAATCTCGAGTTTTTGCAAGTTTGAAATCTTGATGAGCAGGTCGGCTAATGGACCAGGGTCGAGAGGAGCCTTTGTTGTGGCCTCGTGGCGATGGAAGGCAGATAGACCGTGTTGCTGATATATCTTCTCGCTGTCATCATCCGCAATAACGCCATCAAAGTCGAATGCTATGCGTAACTCATCATCCAACACATCATCCATAACCTCGCTCTTGAGTACGCGACCTGCCGCATATCCAGCATCACAAGCACGCTTTACATCACGCTCCGAGGCTGATAGGAATAGCGATGCGTTGAAGGCTGGAAGATACTTATATGGCGACTCTCCAGAGAAGAATGATGCTCGAGAGATGTTTAGACCATAATGCTTGATGGTACGGAAGACGCGTAGACCTGTTTCGGGAGAGTTGCGCGAAAGAAGAACTACCTCGACTGGTTGCTCCTCGGGAAAGATATCGTTGAAACTCAACAATCGCTTTACAAAAGGGAATGCAACACCCTTATCCAAAGGGTTATCTATATTTTCTTCCTGATAACGACGGTACTCCTCAAGTCCACAATCGTTGTATACTCTATCTGACTCAGTAAGGTCGAATAGTGCTGACGACGATACTGCCACCACAAGTTTATTCTCAATAGGAAATGCCATACAATAAAATATATTAACGCCCAAAGATATGAAAAAATCCGATAAGTTGTTCACCTATCGGATTTATTGTTGCCTGAAACGGCTGTGTGGTTGAGCTACCGAGATTCGAACTCAGAATAACAGAACCAAAATCTGCTGTGTTACCATTACACCATAGCTCAATCGTTGCTCGTAAGCGGGTGCAAATATAGTGTAAAGTTTTGAAACAACAAAATTTTGGATGTTTAAAATATCTCTTATAGCTTACTTAAGAACTTTTCGCGATTTACAATAAATCGGATATGCTCGCCCTCGCCAATAAGAGTCTCGCCATCGTATGCCGAAATCTTAAAGGTTAGTTTGCGACCCTCGATAGCGGTAAGTTCTGCTATTGCACTAACGGTGTTGCCCACCTTTGAAGGCTTGAGGTGTGTGGTAGAGATCATTGAGCCTACGGTGGTCTCTCCCTCCTCAAGTTTTAGTGCAACAGCAAGCATTGCAGCATTCTCCATAAGTGCGACCATTGCTGGGGTGGCAAGCACTGCCATATCGCCCGAACCGATAAACTCTGCGGTGTTACCATCCATAACACGCATCACGCTCTGATGTGTTAAACCTACTTCTAACATCTTAATATCTTTGTTATGTGTTACATAGTTGTTTTTAAATCATCACAAAGGTAATAAATTCTTCTTACAATGCAATTTTTAGAGATTAAAATCGTATATTTGTTGCCACTATAGATTATCGAAATGAAAAGATTTGTATCCATACTACTACTGCTTGTTATGCTCGTTGTGGAGTGTGATGTCGCATCGGCACAACGCTGGCGACCACTGCGAGGAGTGCGTACGGTAAGGTGGCAGGTGGATAGCCGTGGCGACTCGTTGATGTGTGTTGAGTTACAAGATGTTAGAATATATAACCGCAAGCGTGACTTGAAGAACTATCAGCGTATGGTGCGAGCCGTTAAGAAGGTATATCCTTTGGCACAGGAGGCGGCACGACGTATGGAAAATCTCGACGCAGAACTTGCACGATTGGATAAGAAAAAGGATAGAAAGGAGTATACCGAGGCTATCGAGGAGGCTCTTAAGGAGGAGTTAACTCCAATGTTGTGGAAGATGACCCGCTACGAGGGAAAGATACTCTTAAAACTTATCGATCGTGAAACCAACCATACCGCATTCAAGATTATCAAGGAGTTTCGTTCGGGATTTACCGCGACGTTCTATCAGATGTTGGCGCAGATGTTTGGTAACAACCTAAAACTCGAATATGACCCTACGGGCGAGGATGAGATGCTCGAATATATCGTAAAGCAATATCGAGCAGGGGTGCTATAAAAGGTGAATGGGTAAATTAGTAATTAGTAGAGAGTAATCAGTAATGCTTATTAATGGTTATTAATGGTTATTAAGGAAAAATCTCTAAACTTTCCTAAAATCCCTGCTAAATTATTTAAAGGCAAAGCCTTTTAACTCTTACCAATTACTAATTCCTAATTACTCACTACTAATTGGAAAAATCAAGATTTTTCCCTATCTTTGCACGATGATTGATCGCGAAACCATAGACCGAATACTCGCTGCTGCCAATATCGTAGATATTGTTGGCGAATATGTCACGCTACGACGTAAGGGCGTGAACTATGAGGCGTGCTGTCCTTTCCACAACGAAAAGACTCCATCCTTCAAAGTCTCACCAGCGCGTGGTATTTACAAGTGTTTTGGTTGTGGTAAGACGGGAAATGTGGTGCGCTTCATTATGGATAGCGAGAGTGTTAGTTATCCCGAGGCGTTGAAGATGCTTGCCAAGAAGTATGGCATCGAGGTACGCGAGGAGAAGATGACCGAGGAGGATATCGCCCGCAACAACAACCGCGAGAGTATGTTCGCGCTCAATGCTTGGGCATCGGAGTATTTTCAGCGATATATGATGGTCGAGGATGAGGGTCGTAGCGTAGGTTTGAGTTACTTCTCATCGTTGCGCGGTTTCTCGGATGCTACCATAAAGCGTTTTGGCTTGGGTTTCTGCCCTTCATCGGGACATCGCTTTTCGGATGATGCCCGCGGTGCGGGATATAAGGAGGAGTTCTTACTCGCGACAGGTCTTGCTATCGCTCGCGAGAGTGATGGCGCATTGCGCGATAGATTTTACGATAGGGTAATCTTCCCGATACACAATATTTCGGGTCGTGTAGTGGGTTTTGGTGGTCGTACACTACGCACCGATAAGAAGGTTGCAAAGTATCAGAACTCGCCCGAGAGCGATATCTATAACAAACGTCGTGAGTTGTATGGTCTCTTCTTTGCTAAGAAGGCGATACAGCAGGAGGATATGGCTATTCTTGTGGAGGGTTATGCCGATGTTATCTCTATGCACCAAGCGGGCGTGGAGAATGTTGTGGCATCATCGGGAACATCTCTTACAGAGGATCAGATACGCCTTATAAGTCGCTTTACCAACAACATTACGCTTATGTTCGATGGTGATGCTGCGGGTGTGAAGGCTGCATTGCGTGGTGTGGACCTTATCCTTAAGGAGGGTATGAACGTGAGGATTGTGCTTCTGCCAGAGGAACACGATCCCGATACTTTTGCCCGCGCTAACGATTCGGAGACGCTAAAGGCATATATCAAGGATAACGCTCAAGATTTCCTTGCGTTCAAGGCAAAGTTGCTCTTGGGAGAGGCTACGTCCGACCCTCTTCTGCGTACTAACGCTATTAATGATATGGTGCAGAGTATTGCTCTTATATCCAACGAGATAAAGCGTTCGGAGTATGTCCGCTACTGTGCCGAGATTATGAATGTTGAGCATCAGACATTGGCTGTGGCTGTTGCGCGACAGTTGGATGGCATAAAGGGCAATGTCGAGGCGCAGAACTTCTTGCTACGTCAACAACAGCGCGAGAGGAGTCAGTTGCCACCATCATCGTTGCAGGTGGCGCGCCCAGAGACTGATACAGCCCCCGTTGTCCCATCTATTGAGGGTGGCACAACACCCGAAACGCTGGAGCGAGAGTTGACAAAGTATCTGCTAAAGTATGGTCATTGCAGTTACGATGTGCTTGATGGCAAGGATGTCCATACCTTCAACGTGGCGCGATTTATATTCGAGGAGTTGGATAATGACGGCCTGCAGTTCGATATAGAGGTGTATCGCTCGATAGTGGAGATATATCGTACCGAGTGGGAGAGATTAGGCGATGGCGTAGAGGTGTCGTTGGATGTATTTATCAACCACCCCGATATAAATGTGTCGTCGGTAAGTATTGCGCTTATAACATCGGATGACAACTATGTCATCAGTAAGATTTGGGAGCAGAAAGAGGTGCATATAGAGAGTGCCGAGGAGCAACTCTCGGAGGGTGTACCCAAGGCTATGATGGTATATAAGTGGCGCACATTGGACAAACGTATCAAGGAGTTGCGTGCAAGTTTGGCTACGGCAGATGAAGAGAGTCTCGGTGCTATGATGTCGCTGTTGTCGAAGTATCAGGCAGCGCGTGTGACCATTGCCCGTGCTATGGGACGACTTATTTAAGGGAGGTTCTATAAATTAGGTCGAGATGATTTTGTAGGCTATTTCGAGCAGATTCATTATCTCTTATGAGGGCGCAATGCGAGCATTGTAACCGAGTAAAGATAAGGAAGATGTCGAAATAGGCACAAAAGCA
>JAGCKG010000110.1 GCA_017647625.1 Alistipes sp.
CATTTCACTTTTCAGTTTTCAGTTTCTAAACACACGCCGCAGGCACCACACCTTTCACGTTGCAGTTTTCAGTTTTCAGTTTTGTAAAAGGCAAAGCCTTTTAAAACTGCGCTTCCTCCTCTGGGGTTGGGATGTCGGCGATATCTGCCCCCTGCTCCTTGCCCTCCATAAAGGTCGAGATGCGATAGGTGAAACCTACCTCTTGGGCTATTGGCGGTAGGCGTTGGCTCCATAGTTCAAAACCCTTGCCCTCGTCGGGGTAGAAGAGTACCATACGACCCTTTAGCGGTGCGAGGCGTTCTGCGGTAAGACCCTGCAACGAGTCGGTGGCGAGCCACACCATATCGGGCATAAGGATAGCACCCACGTGGGCGGTCTTGTACGCCTCAACCACAGCGACTATCTTGTCGGGGTACTCCTTGAGTAGATGTTCGCCATAGAGGCACTGCCTAAGTTCCCACTCCTCGGGAAGTTCTCCCTCGCGACGCATTATGCTATGCACCCACCCTATAGAGCCCTCCTGCTTGAGGCGTTTGCCCGACCACTCGTCGTAGTGCATAATCTTACCCGTGCGCACACGACCCTCGATGTCGCGTTGCCAGAAGATTACGGCATCCTCCACACCTCCCGTGCGGTAGAGGCTCTGCACTCGTCTGCGTGACCCTGTGCCGTAGGTATGCTCTATCCATCGCATATGTGCCGAGTCGCCACCCTCCGTAGCCCTAACAATGCCATCGGGCAACACCGACACCGTAGGCTTGGGCGGTGCGGGTTTGGGTTTAGCAAAGTGTCCCGTCCCACCGTCCCAAAACCCTATGTTTTTGTGGGACGGGACACTTCCCTCCTCCCGTAGCCAAGGGTTATCAGTGAAGTATTGTTTAGGAGTGTAGTGATACCCACACTTATCAAGGCGGTTACACTTACCTACATTATCACTGATATACTGATTATTATTTTCAGTATCTATATATCTGGTAAAAGTGTGTTTTCTACCACACTGAGGACAAGTATATCTCGTACGGAGTCCTCTATATCTCTCAAGGGTAAATCTATAATTGCTCATTGATACTATCTTTTATTCTGTCCCGTCCCACAAAAACATAGGGTTTTGGGACGGTGGGACGGGACAAGTTAAACTAAGCACTAATAATTCTGTGTATCGTAGATTTCGAAATGTCTAAAATCTCTGCAATCTCGCGCACGCTCTTACCTTCCTCGCGCAAAGACTTTATCAATTCGAGGCGTTCAGCCTCGGCACTCTCCTTCTCGGTATCGCGCTCCTTAAGCATCGCAAAGGGTATTCTATTGCCCGTAGCCTCGAAGTTAAGCGCAGAGGTGAAGCGCAACTCAAAACTATCGTGCTTATACTCCTCCGATAGGTAGTTGCCCTTGACGACACACAAGTGACGGATGTCGTGACGCACAGGGTCGGGGCGTAACTCCATCATTACTCGCATCTTAGCCTCGAAACCCTGCGAGCCTATGGCGTTATGCTTCGATGGGAGCAACACTTCGGTGCGCTTGCCCGTATGGTGCAGGAAGATAAAGAGCGTGTTGTGCTTATGCGCCAACTGCGAAAAGAGATTTAGGAAACTGCGCACGCGGTTGTTCTCGTTCATAGGGCCAGTGTAGAGGTCGGCAAAGGCATCCACCACAACAAGGTCGGCAGGACGCTCCTCCAAATTCTTGTCGAGGTTATCTATGAGGTTTTCGGTGTCGAAGATAAAATCTAAACCCTCGAATGCCTCCTTGGGTACATACAACTCCTCTAACTGCCTGTGCATCAGCGATGATATAGCACTCTCATCATCCTCCGTAGCCACATATATCGCCCTGTTGTACCGCGCCTTAATCTCGAAGCCGAGATAACTCTTCGCCTGCGATGCCACCGCCATAGCGAGTCCTCGCAGTAGGGTAGACTTGCCCGAGTCCGACGACCCCACCAATGCCGCCACACCCGCACGGGGCAACAATGGCTCAACCAAACAATCGACACTCTCCGACGGGTTTAGCAACATCTCGTAGCCATTAACCAAATACTTGCGATAGGCGTGCTTCTTTGCCTCCTCCTCTGCTCGTAGTTCCGCAATTAGTCGCGCTGTATCCTCGCGCAACGCCTCAATAGTGTATTCACTCATAAAACTTTAATGTGTTAAATTAGTTGATTATAAAATAAAGAATTGAATTTACGGTGCAAATATAATACACAAAAGAGGGTTTGTCAAGAGGGGAAGGTAAAATATTTTGCTTTTAGGGCAAAATATTTGATAAAAGTGAAAACTGAAAACTGAAAACTGAAAGGTAAGGTGCGCTTCGCGCGAGATTAATATAAAGTGAAAACTGAAAGGTGAACTAAAGCGTCCTAAAGCGGACCAAAGGGGATAAGCAACCCGCACACCCCTTTCTGCCCTTTTACACCCCTTTCTGCCCCTTTCTGCCCCTTCAACGTAGTTGTCGCTTGGAACAAGCGAAACCATTACTAATTAAAAGCAAAAAAGGCTCTTCCCGAAGGAAAAGCCTTAATGCAGTTATTAGCAATTAAATTAGTTACTAATTACTAATTTCTCATTACTAATTAATTATAGTGCGCTCTGGAGGAATGCTACAAAAGCCTCGATGTCGGTGTCGTAACCGCGTGGACCAGCCAATACGGTCTCGCCATCTGGAGAGAGTAGGATGTAGCCCGGCTGTGCGTTTACGCCCCAGCGGTCCTGAGCGAACTTCGAGTTGATAGAACCCAAACGCTTGCCACCCTCGACCTTGGTGTTATCGTCAACATAGAGTGCGCAGATAACGAAGTCATTTTTGAGCATTGGCAATACGCTACTGTGGCTCCATACCATAGTCTCCATCTCACGGCAGTTGTTACAAGCGTGACCTGTAACGTCTACGAAGATAGGCTTATTCTGCTTCTTTGCCTCGGCAACAGCCTCCTCGAAGTCGAAGTGACCCTGAAGTGAGTGTGGAAGGTGTAGGAAGTCAGCATACTTGCGGTCAGCATTTACGTTCTCCACGCGACCGTTAAGCTGGAAGTCCTGTGATGTCATTGGTGGGATGTAACCAGAGATAGCGTTAAGTGGTGCGCCGAACATACCTGGAATCATATATACCACGAATGAGAATACACCGATAGCGAGTGCAAGACGGAATACTGAAACGTGCTTAACCTCGTCGTCGTGAGCGAAGCGGAGTTTACCAAGAAGGTAGAAACCGAGCAATGTGAATGTCACGATCCAGATAGCGAGGTATACCTCACGGTCGAGCAAGCCCCAGTGCATAGTCTGGTCTGCGGTCATCAAGAACTTCAAACCGAGGGCTACCTCGATGAAACCAAGAACAACCTTTACAGAGTTCAACCAGCCACCGCTCTTTGGCATATTCTTAAGCAATGATGGGAACCACGCCAATACGGTAAATGGAAGCGCGAAGGCGATAGCGAAGGCTGCCATAGTGATGATTGGCATCCATACACCACCACTTGTAGAGCTGATGATAACAGAACCTACGATAGGACCAGTACAAGAGAATGATACCAATACAAGGGTCAACGCCATAAAGAAGATACCAAGCAAACCGCCCTTGTCTGCACCCTCGTCACTCTTGTTTACAAGTGAAGATGGCATTGTAATCTCGAAAGCACCAAAGAATGATGCTGCGAAGATCATAAAGATAACGAAGAAAATCAAGTTAGGAATCCAGTGTGTACCGAGAGCGTTGAAGATATCACCCGCAACGTTTGTACCGAATAGGTTAGAGAGGAGTACAAGTGCAGCGATAGGCAATACGTAGAGACCCACGATGAACAAACCGTACATTGTAGCGCGTAGACGACCCTGTGCAGGTGACTGCGAACCCTTGATGAAGAATGATACGGTCATAGGCACCATAGGGAATACGCAAGGAGTAAGCAACGCTGCAAAGCCCCAAAGGATAGCAGTGATGATAGAACTCCAGTCGAGTGGTGCAGCAGTGTTAGGAGCATTCTCTGTGCAGTCGCAAGCCTCAGTAGCCTCGGCAACTACAGCCTCACCTGGCATAACGATAGAGAAGTCTGCGTAGTTTGCTGTACACTGGTTAGTCTCGTTGGTGCAGATTGTTGCGCTGATGAAACCCTTAACCTCGCTACCAGCATTTGCCTTAACGGTATAAACATAGGTAGCGTTGTTGTAGTAGATTACAGATGTGCCACCGAAGCCATCAGGATGCTCCTCAGCAGCGATAGGCTCAACAACATCGCCTACAACCTCTGCGCCGCTCTCAAACTCGATGATAGGAGCAGAGAACATATCTGTCATAGAGTAGCCGTGGAAGCCCTCAGCGATAGTAGCCTCGAAGGTTACGGCGAACTGACCCTCGCCCTTATCCTCTGCGCTAACAACCCACTCTACAGGGGCATTCTCGTTCTCGTTGACTACCTTGCCAGTAGTCTTGCTGCTTGTCTCCTCTGCAAATGCAGTGAATGGAAGCAGTAGTGCAACTGAAAGCACTAAAGATTTCAAAAGATTTTTCATAAATTGTTAGTTTAGATAAATTATATGTTTGTTGTTAGTTTATTGTTCTTTTATTGGGGTTATCTCCTAAAATAATTAGTAATATTAAAAGGCTTCGCCTTTTTTGGGGCTTTTGGCTGGGTAGTCTGGGTAGTCTGGGTATTCTGGGTATTCTGGGGAAAGCCCCAGTATCCCCAGTTTACTCATTATCCCCAGTCTCCTCACTCAATCTCGCGTCGCAGACTTTTAACATTTACTAATTACTAATTACTAATTACTAATTGTTGTCTGTTCTTCGTTAGCAATGATGTCCTCTGTTCTGCCGTCCCATATCTTGTAGCGCGAAGGCGATACGCCTACACGTTGCTTGAAGTACTTGCCGAAGAAACTCTGTGATGCGAAGTTCAGTTTGAGTGCTATCTCGTTGATGCTCAAACCCGAGTACTTGAGGAGACGTTTAGCCTCGTATACCACAGCCTCGTCGATAAGTTTCGAGGCGTTGCGACCGCTCTTCTTCTTTAGGATGAGCGATAGGTACTTTGGCGTGATGCCCATTTTCGAGGCGTAGAATTCCACGCTACGCTCCGTACTGCAATATTCGCGGAGGAGGTCGAGGAACTTGTTGAACAACTCATCTGTGCGGTTGCTCACCGACTCGTTACCCGCAGGAAGGCTATGCTTCTGCAAGATTCCCATAACGTAGTGGAACATCGCAGCAAAGAGCGAACTGATAATCTTCTCGCGGTTAGGCGTAGGGGCGTAGTCGCACAACACCGAGCGCATAAGTTTCGAGATGTCGTGTATGTATGCCGCCTCCTCGGGTGCTACCTGCACACAAGGGTCATCCAAGAAGCCGTGATATATCGAGATAAGGTCCTGGGTGTCGACGTGGATGCTGTTGAGATACTGACGCGAGTAGGTAATCATATATCCCGACGAGCGTATCGATGCCTTTACCTGCTCGATAACGGTGTTCTCGTTGAAGATAAAGAGGGTGTTGGGGCGTAGTTCGTGGAACTTGCCGTTAATCTTTATCTTGGCAGTACCGCTAACAGTGACACCTATCGACACGCCCTGTATTAGGGCTGTGAGGTCGTCCAGTTCGCGGAACATCACAAGTGGTGTGATGACCATATCCTCCGAGTAGTACGAAGTCTCGAATCGCGACTTTAGTTTGTCTATCGAGGCTCTCTTTATACCATCTTGTTTCATAATCTGCTCTATGTTGCGTTTATGCTTTTATCTTTAATGCTCCCGCCAAGCACTCTATGCGTAGAGGCATCTTGGGTCCTGGCTGACCGTCAACATCTGTGCATAGATCGATGTCGCAGTCGAGTTCTATGCTCTCGCATCGAAGGTGGTGTACCGCCTCCGACTCGCGGTTGATGAGATAACTCATCATATTCCAGCAGGTGCGTACCCTGTTGTCGTAGTCGAGGATAAGGATGTCGAGTTTGCCATCCTCGATGTTCGACTTGGGTGCTAACCTAAACTGCCCTGCGCTGTTGCCGTTGAAGGCAAGACACATTGCAGTGTCTATCTTTAACTCTTCGCCATTGTAGCGTAGCGTGAGAGGTATGTGGCGTAGGTTGAGCAGGTCGACCATACCAGTACGCAGATACGCCAACTTGCCTATAAGGTGCTTGGCAGTGTTGGATGTGTGTTGCGATGTTGTTGTAAGCACTCCGAAACTCAAGATGTTTACAAAGTATTTGTCGTTCGCCTTGCCACAGTCCACACGTCGTATCGTGCCGTTCGCTATCTGATGCGCAGCCCCGAGGATGGTGCTATCCATACCTATGGCGCGTGCAAAGTCGTTTGCCGTACCCGCAGGTATAATGCCCAATGTTATGTTTAAGCCTGCACTCATCATTGTGTTTATCACGAAGTTAACCGTGCCGTCGCCACCACATACAACCACCAACTCCACATCCTCAACGCCCTCAAAGGGGTTGCTACGGAAGTCTATCTCGCGAGGTGTAATATCGATGCCTGCACGAGCGAATATGGCGCGTATATCGGTCACATAGTGCCGTATACGTCCTCTTCCCGATAATGTGTTGTATAGTAGTAACGCCTTCATTCAAAAACCTTCTTTACAAATTAGTAATGGTTTCGCTTGCCAAGCGACAGCTGCGCTGTGGGGAAACTGGGTATTCTGGGGATAGTGGGGATGAGGTCGTGCGTTAGTCCGCGTTGTCGCTATTCTGCGCTTTGCATTGTAGTTTAATGATGCTCGCGCTTCCCCATAATACCCACTCTACCCATACTCCCCAGCATCCCCATCTTC
>JAGCKG010000111.1 GCA_017647625.1 Alistipes sp.
AGTAGATGCCTACAACCAGCAGGGTGCTGCCTTCAAGCGTAAGGAGGAGATGCACCGTATGGCTGAGGCTAACAAGGCATTTGCACACTTCAGATTCTAAAACAAGTAGACCAAGATGGCAAGAGATCTTAAATATACCCGTAATATCGGTATTATGGCGCACATCGATGCTGGTAAGACTACCACATCAGAGCGTATCCTTTTCTACACTGGTAAGACTCACAAGATTGGTGAGACTCACGAGGGTGGTGCCACTATGGACTGGATGGTGCAGGAGCAGGAGCGTGGTATTACCATCACATCTGCTGCTACAACCGCGTTTTGGAACTACAAGGGTAACCAGTATCAGATCAACTTGATCGATACCCCAGGACACGTTGACTTTACTGTTGAGGTAGAGCGTTCACTTCGTGTATTGGATGGTGCTGTTGCAACATTCTGTGCAGTAGGTGGTGTTGAGCCTCAGTCTGAGACCGTATGGCGTCAGGCAGACAAGTACAACGTTCCTCGTATTGGTTACGTTAACAAGATGGACCGTACTGGTGCTGATTTCTTCGCAGTATGTGCCCAGATTAAGGAGCATTTCGGTGCAACAGCTCTTCCAGTAGTATTGCCTATCGGTTCTGAGGATAAGTTCGAGGGTATCGTTGACCTTATCTACAACCACGCATTGTACTACTACGATGACAAGACTGTACGTGATAACTTTGAGATTAAGGAGATCCCTGCGTTTATGCAGGCTGAGGCTGCAGAGTGGCGTGCAAAGCTTATCGAGGAGGTTGCTGCAACTGATGACGCTCTTATGGAGAAATTCTTCGAGGATCCAGATTCTATCACCCCAGATGAGCTTATCGCTGCTATCCGCGTAGCTACCATCAATATGACTTTGGTACCTATGATGTGTGGTTCTTCATTCCACAACAAGGGTGTTCAGAAGCTCCTCGATTACGTAATGGCATTCCTTCCATCACCATTGGATGTTCCTGCAGTTGAGGGTGTTAACCCAAAGACTGACGAGATGGAGAAGCGTGAGGCTTCTGTAAACGATCCTTTCTGCGGTCTTGCCTTCAAGATTGCAACTGACCCATTCGTAGGTCGTTTGTGCTTCATCCGTGTTTACTCTGGTGCTTTGGATGCAGGTTCTTACGTATATAACGCGCGTAGCGGTAAGCGTGAGCGTATCTCTCGTATCTACCAGATGCACGCTAACAAGCAGAACCCTATGGAGCGCGTAGAGGCAGGTGATATCTGCGCAGCTATCGGCTTCAAGGAGATCCGCACCGGTGATACTCTTACAGCAGAGAACGCACCTATCGTACTTGAGCAGATGACATTCCCAGAGCCAGTTATCGGTCTTGCTGTTGAGCCTAAGACTCAGAAGGATCTTGATAAGCTCGGTATCGCTCTTGCAAAGCTTGCAGAGGAGGATCCAACCTTCACTGTTCGTACAGACGAGGAGAGCGGTCAGACTATCATCTCTGGTATGGGTGAGCTTCACCTTGATATCATCGTTGACCGTCTTCGTCGTGAGTTCGGTGTTGAGATCAACCAGGGTGCTCCACAGGTTAACTATAAGGAGGCTCTTACTCAGACTGTTCAGCACCGTGAGGTATTCAAGAAGCAGACTGGTGGTCGTGGTAAGTTCGCTGATATCATCTTCGAGATCGGTCCTGCTGATGAGGGTGTTACAGGTTTGCAGTTCGTTGACGAGGTTAAGGGTGGTAATGTGCCTAAGGAGTACATTCCAGCTGTTCAGAAGGGCTTTGAGTCAGCTATGGCAAACGGTGCTTTGGCAGGTTACACTATCGACTCAATGAAGGTTACTTTGAAGGATGGTTCGTTCCACCCAGTTGACTCTGATCAGCTTTCATTCGAGATTTGCGCTCGTAACGGTTTCCGTCAGTCAGCTCCTAAGGCTGGTTCAGTGATTATGGAGCCTATGATGAACGTTGAGGTTGTTACTCCAGAGGAGAGTATGGGTGATATCATCGGCGACTTGAACAAGCGTCGTGGTCAGATCCAGGGTATGGAGTCTAAGGGTACAGCTCGCGTTGTTAAGGCTCGCGTACCACTTTCAGAGATGTTCGGTTATGTAACTGTATTGCGTACCATTTCATCTGGTCGTGCAACATCATCAATGGAGTTCTCTCACTTCGAGGAGGTTCCTGCAAACCTTGCAAAGGAGATCATCGAGAAGTCGAGCGGCAGACGTAAGGATTTAGAGTAAAAAACAGGAGATTAGATATGAATCAGAAAATTAGAATCAAGTTGAAGTCTTTCGACCACAACCTCGTTGATAAGTCAGCTGAGAAGATCGTTAAGACTGTGAAGGCTACTGATGCTATGGTTAGCGGTCCAGTACCCCTTCCTACACGCAAGCAGATTTTCACTGTTAACCGTTCAACCTTCGTAAACAAGAAGGCTCGTGAGCAGTTCCAGTTCTGCACTTACAAGCGTATCATCGATATCTACTCATCAACTCCTAAGACTATCGATGCTTTGATGAAGCTCGAGTTGCCTTCAGGTGTAGAGGTAGAGATTAAGGTTTGATAAACTTTCGTTCGGGTATGGGCAACCCCGAAAGGGGATGCCCCGCTGCCGAACAACCCCTATAAATTATAGGTATAATAAATTCACTATTAACAAACAAACGTAATTCGACAGTACAATGTCAGGACTAATTGGAAAGAAAATCGGAATGACTTCCGTTTACAGTGCCGAGGGTAAGAACATACCATGCACTGTTATCGAGGCTGGTCCGTGTGTAGTTACGCAAATCAAGACCGTTGAGAAGGACACTTACGAGGCGGTTCAGGTTGCCTATGACGACAAGAGTGAAAAGCACACCAGCAAGAGTTTGTTAGGTCACTTCAAGAAGGCCGGCGTAACCCCAAAGCGCAAGCTTGTAGAGTTTAAGGGTATGCCAGAGGTGAACCTTGGCGATAGCCTCACAGTTGAGATGTTCTCAGAGGAGGACTGGGTAGACGTAACAGGTATCTCTAAGGGTAAGGGCTTCCAGGGTGTAGTTAAGCGTCACGGTTTCGGTGGTGTAGGTGGTCAGACTCACGGTCAGCACAACCGCCAGCGTAAGCC
>JAGCKG010000112.1 GCA_017647625.1 Alistipes sp.
GTTGCTTTTGTGCCTATTTCGACATCTTCCTTATCTTTACTCGGTTACAATGCTCGCATTGCGCCCTCATAAGAGATAATGAATCTGCTCGAAATAGCCTACAAAATCATCTCGACCTAATTTATAGAACCTCCCTTAAAAAAACTCGCGGAGGATATCCCCCGCGAGTATATATTCCCTAATCGAGTGATTAGAAGTGGTAAACGATAGAGACACCAGAACCAACGCCGAAACCAACACCACCTACAAGGTTGAGTGTAGGCTCAAGATCGAATGTTACGCTGACAGGAGCATCGTTGAACTTGATACCAAGCTGAGCAGTACCAATTGCTGCAATAGTTGTGAAACCACTACCTGTACCAAGATTAGCACCAACGCCTGCATCGAAGAACCATTTACCAAGGTTTGGAGTCCAGTTGAAGTCCTTAAGATGCCAGTTGTAGAGACCGCTGAGGCTTACCCAGCCACCACCGAAACCAAGACGACCCTCAATATGATTAGCCTTGCTCAAGTCATACTGACCAACTACCTCAACACCACCGTTGAAACGAATACCGACGTTGTTAACCTGTGCAGAAACTGCAGTTACGCAAAACATTGCTACCAAAGCAACCAAAAATTTCTTCATAACTTTGAATGTTTTAGTTAATAAATTTATTTTTACGAACACAAATATAGCATTTAATTTTCAAATGCCAAAGAAAATTTCGTAAAAAGTTCAACAAAAACATTCTATTTGGGTCTGTAACAGACTACTTATATAGTAGTTATGCGTGGCAATATTTCTCTACGTTTTCGGCAGTTATGCTCTCGTCGCTGAGGATAATTAGTCGCTCTACGACGTTGTGCAGTTCGCGAATGTTACCCGTCCAGGGGCGCGTTGTGAGCATATCGATAGCCTTGTGGTCGATACATTTTGTAGTGATGTTGTGGCGCGAGCATATCTCCTTTATAAAATACTCCACCAGGAGGGCGATGTCGCTACGACGCTCGCGTAGTGGCGGTACATCTATCTCGATAACGCTAAGGCGGTGGTAGAGGTCTTCGCGGAAGTGTCCTTGGCGTATCTCCTCGCGTATGTTTTTGTTTGTTGCAGCCACCACACGCACATCTACAGAGATATCCTTATCGCCACCCACGCGCGTGATTTTGTTCTCCTGAAGTGCGCGCAACACCTTCGCTTGTGCCGAGAGCGACATATCGCCTATCTCATCCATAAAGAGTGTGCCACCATCGGCAAGTTCAAACTTGCCCTTGCGCTGTTTCACTGCCGAGGTAAACGACCCCTTTTCGTGTCCAAAGAGTTCGCTTTCGATGAGTTCTGCGGGTATGGCTGCGCAGTTGACCTCCACAAATGGGGCCTCGGCGCGGAGACTATGGTGGTGTAACCAGCGGGCTACAAGTTCCTTGCCCGTACCATTCTCGCCAAGCACCAAGACACGAGCATCGGAGGGTGCAACGCGCTCTATCATATTGCGAACGTGGTTGATAGCCTCCGACTCTCCGATTATGGGCTGTGTGGCACAGTTCGTGCGTCTTGGAGAGTGGCGCGAGGCGCGGGGACGAAGATGTGTATGCTCCTCGTTGCCTATAGTGCGCAGGGTGGTAAGCAGACGATTCATATCTATGGGCATTGTGAGGTAGTCTATGGCTCCGTGACGCAGGGCATCTACCGCGGAGTCGATGTTTGGTTGGCGCGTGATGACAATCATAGGCACTACCATATCTTCGAGTTCCATATCTCCATCCACAATGACGGCATCGTAGGTGTCGCTGGAGCATAGTTCGTTGGCATTGTTGATGCTGGAACTTTCGGTGGTGGAGAAGTTCTCAAATTGCAGTCGCTCGCTAAGTGAATTAAGCATACTTTTAGAGCGTGAGAGGAGTAAAATTTTTGTCATAACTTGTATATGTAAATTATTTTTAGTTACTTTGTGTGCTAAATATTTAGTGCCTTGAAAAGGGGTGTCGTATGCCTACGGGTAGGTTTACCGTAACGCCCTCTTCGCGGGTGGTTGTGTAACAAATGTTAAAGATGAGACCTTTATCTTATAGTTGCAACCCTTCGTGGCGGTATGGTCTGAAATAGACGCGAGATTGGTCATTATCTATTATAGCAAAACACAAGATATTGTAAATGGGTGACGTTGTGCATAGGAGGACTATGCGCTTCGTAGCAGTACGATTATGATATCTGGTCTAAAAGGAAAAATGTTCGATATGAGAAAAAACTATAACTACACACGTCGTAAACTCTTTCTACCTGAGTATGGTAGACATATTCAGGAGATGGTCGACTCGTTACTTTTGATTGAGGATAGGCAGGAGCGCACACGTCAGGCAAAGGCTGTGATTGCCGTTATGGGTAACCTGAACTCTGCGTTGCGCGACTCGGAGGACTTCAAACACAAACTCTGGGATCATCTCTTTATAATGTCCGATTTCCAACTCGATGTAGACTCTCCATATGCACAGCCTTCGCGCGAGGATTTGACCCTCACACCAAAGCGATTGGAGTACCCGCAGACGCGAATTATGTTTAAGCACTATGGCAAGTATACCCAGCGTTTTGTGCGTATGATCAACGAACAGGGTGTCTCGGAGAGTAGTGCCAGAGGTATGCTTGATGTTGGTCGTTATATGCGTGCCAAGAGTTATGAGTTTAACAACGAGCATCCTAAAAACGACTCTATTGTTCGTGATATGCACCTTATGGCAGGAGGTGAGATTGCAATGGATATGACAGAACTATTCGCTATGCGTAGCGAGTACTGCAAGCAACCTCAGCGCAACCACAAACGTAAGGGTGTCGTTCAGCGCAGTAGTACTCGCAAGCAACAACGTAGTGCAAAACAGCATCAACGTACAAAGTAGAAGATTCATAGAGAAACCAAATAAAGATGAAGAAAATAATATTTGCCATCGTGATGATGGTGGGCATACTTTCGTGTGCTACAGATACAAAGAGGGCGAACACAACGATTTCGGGTCGTTTCGTGGGTAGTGGTGTGGATAGCATCTACCTCGAGCGTATGTCGGACAACTTCTCACAACCAGAGAGTGTTGCTGTAGCGTGCTTGGAGGATAATGGTGCTTTCCGTTTCGAGTTGGTTATCGATGAGGAGTCTTCGCCACGATTCTATAGAATAAATACCAATACTGGTAGTCGTCCTGTGACTTTGGTTGTTGCACCAAAGGATAATATTACGTTGGAGTCAGCGGGCGATATCTTCCTAAACTATACGGTTGAAGGCTCTGAGGAGTCTAAACTTATATGCGAGTTCAACCGCGACTACTTCAAGGCGTGTGACCAACTCGCATTTGTTGCCGAGAATCTCGGTACTCGTGTGGCTTATACCGAGAAGGAGGCGTATCGCTTGGCTACGGAGGCTATCAAAACCCAGATACGCTTTGTGGGTTCGCATCCAAACACACTCGCGTCATTCTACGCTATGCGTCACAACGTGGCGGAGCGATATATCCCACAACTCGATGGCTATGGTGTCACTATCCTACACTATCGTACCGTTCTTGAGGGTCTTACTGCGACATATCCCGATTCGCCATATATCGCTATCCTCGAGAGCGAGATTGCCGAGATGGAGGCTATGATAGACTTGGTGGGTAATGTGAAGATTGTATCCTACCCAGATATCGAACTCGAGGATATGTATAAGGCAAAGCACAAACTATCTTCGTTGGAGGGTAAGGTGGTATTGCTCTACTTCTGGACTTTGGAGAGTGCGCTGTGCAACAACCTTAATGCCGAGTTAAAGGAGGTATACGACAAATATCACAATCAGGGCTTCGAGGTATATCATATCTCTGCCGATAGCGACGAGGCGTTGTGGATAGAGGTTGTACGCCAGCAGAAGCATCCTTGGATATCGGTATTTGGTGGCAATAGTATGGATGTATTCTCGCTATATAACGTGGTGAAACTCCCTACAGCATACCTTATCGATCGTGAGGGTAATATGTCGGTCGCGCCACTCGCTATTAAGGCGTTGGAGCGCGAGATAAAGGAGGCTTTGTAGGATGATATACTTCGCATCGGACATACACCTTGGAGCGGGTACAGCCGTGGAGGCACAGCGTACGGAGCGTGCCTTCTGTCGTTGGCTCGATATGGTTGCAGGGGATGCCACCGAGATATATCTTCTTGGCGACATCTTCGACTTTTGGTTTGAGTATAAGAGGGTCGTGCCAAAGGGTTTTGTGCGTGTGCTTGGTCGCCTTGCAGAACTTACCAGCAGAGGAGTAAAGGTGGTGTTCTTCACTGGTAACCACGATATGTGGTGCAGAGACTACCTTACTACGGAGTGCGGTATTGAGGTGTACACCAACCCCCGTGTTATGGCGGTGGGTGGTAGAGTGATGCATATTGCGCACGGCGATAATATGAATATAGGTAACCAACCACTGCTCAAGGCTATGAATGCGATGTTCCGCTCCTTGGCACTACGATGGCTCTTTAGTTGGTTTATACACCCCGACGTGGCACTCAAGTTTGGTCATTGGTGGAGTGGTAAGTCGCGCAAGTCGCACGGTAGAGAGACCATATCTGTAGATATGCTCGGCTACCTTACCGAGTATGCCCGCAAGCACCATAGCGAGGATGGTCGTGCCGAGGTCTATATCTTCGGACATATGCACCTTGGTCATCATACAACGATAGACGGTGGCGTTGAGGTGCTATATCTTGGCGACTGGTCGGGCGATAAGGCAGTGTATGGCGTTATGGATGACGCTCGAAATGTGGAACTTAAAGATTTCTCGATAGATGAAACAATATCTTAAACTGTTAGATACAATTTGTCGCGAGGGTGTTGTTCGTGGTGACCGTACGGGTACTGGTACAAAGGGTATCTTTGGCTACCAGATGCGCTTCGACCTCAGCGAGGGTTTTCCGCTTGTGACTACCAAGAAACTCTTTTTGAAGGGTGTGATATATGAGTTGTTGTGGTTTTTGCGTGGTGATACAAATATCAAGTACTTGGTAGACAATGGTGTGCATATCTGGGATAGTGATGCCTTTCGCTACTACAACGAGTTGTGTATCAAGCACGGTGTGTTGCCCGTAGATATGGAGACTTTCCTTTCGGCTGTGGGCATCGAGTCACCTATCGATGGCTACCGCTTTGGTGACTTGAATAATGTATATGGCTATCAGTGGCGTAGTTGGCCTATGGGTGATGGCGGTACTATCGACCAGATTAAAAAGGTCATTGATACCATTAAGACAAACCCTAACTCGCGTCGTATGATTGTCTCGGCGTGGAATGTTGCCGACGTGGATAGTATGGCTCTGCCCCCTTGTCACACGATGTTCCAGTTCTTCGTTGCCGAGGGTAAACTATCTTGTCAACTCTACCAGCGTAGTGGCGATACCTTCCTCGGTGTGCCATTCAACATTGCATCCTACGCGCTCCTTACGATGATGATTGCCAAGGAGTGTGGCTTGGAGGCGGGTGAGTTTATCCACACCTTGGGTGATGCACACCTCTACTTAAACCATCTGGAGCAGGCGGAGGAGCAGTTGAGTCGTGAGCCACGCAGGTTGCCAAAGATGCACCTTAATCCAGCGGTAGAGTCGATATTCGACTATAAGTATGAGGATTTTACCCTTGAGGGATATGACCCACACCCAGCAATAAAGGCACCTTTGTCTTTTTAAACTGAAAACTGAAAAGTGAAAACTGAAAAGTGTGGTGCCTACGGCGTATGTTTATAAAGTAAAAACTGAAAACTGAAAACTGAAAAGTGTGGTGCCTACGGCGTATGTTTATAAAGTGAAAACTGAAAACTGAAAACTGAAAAGTGTGGGCCTACGGCGTATGTTTATAAAGTAAAAACTGAAAACTAAGGTTGTTAAGGGTGATTAAAGTTTGTTAGGGGTGATTAAGTTTTTTCCCTTAAATGCCGTTAATAACCCTTAAAATCCGTTAAGCTCCCTTTGAATATAGA
>JAGCKG010000113.1 GCA_017647625.1 Alistipes sp.
ATGCAATGCAAAGCGCAGAATAGCGACAACGCGGACTAACGCACGACCTCATCCCCACTATCCCCAGAATACCCAGTTTCCCCACAGCGTAGCTGTCGCTTGGAACAAGCGAAACAGACACAAACCTACAGGGTAGCAATACCCAATTTCTTGTCAGAAGGGGTCAGATTTGGTGCATCGCAAAAGAAACCACTCAGGGATAGTAGTTGACCTACAGCCCTGAGTGGTTTACTTTTAGGGATGTGCCGAAGATGGCCCCTTATCACAAGAAATTTTAGATTGAGATGTTTAGAATTTCTAGCTTAAGCATACCCGCAGGCACCTGCACCTCAACAATATCGCCCACCTTCTTACCAAGCAATGCCTTGGCGATAGGTGTGCCGATAGCAAGTTTACCCTCGCGGAGGTTTGCCTCATTCTCAGAAACAAGAGTGTACTCAACCTCGCGCTTTACATTGTGGTTAAGGAGTTTCACACGGCTAAGAATCTGCACCTTTGAGGTGTCAATCTTGGTCTCGTCTATGATACGTGCCTTTGTGAGTGTATGCTCAAGGTTAGCAATACGCATCTCAAGAAGACCCTGTGCCTCACGCGCAGCATCATACTCGGCATTCTCCGAAAGGTCGCCCTTGTCTCGAGCCTCTGCGATAGCGGCTGCCGCAGCAGGACGCTCCACAGATACGAGGTGGTGCAACTCCTCCTTTAGTTTGTTCATTCCCTCGGCTGTGAGGTAGATAATTTCGTTGCTCATAATATATATTTTAATTACTCTATTTCTCGGTTATTGTACAGGACAACACAAAAAAATAATGAATTCTAACCCATATAAAGTTAGAACCCGCATTAAATCATAGCACAAAGGTAGGCTAAATTTTCTGAACAGGCAAATTTTTTTGGCATAAAGTGTGCCGTAGAATATCGTCATTTCAAATAACCATATTATTTACGTCAAAAATGAGAAACAGAGCCAACAGCAAACACAGCGAGGTGCTTCTAACCTCACCACAGGAGATATTCACAACACTTATAAAGGAGTTACAGCACGCGCGCGAAAGCATAGATATGGAGTTCTACATCTTCCTTGGCGATAGGATAGGCAACACCATAACCTCCCTGCTCCGTCGCAAGGCGCGTCAGGGTGTGCGTGTGCGCCTTGTGGTCGATGGCTACGGCTCGCGCAAGATGCCACGCAAGATGAGGCAAGCACTCACACAAGAGGGTGTCCAACTGCGTGTGGCACACACCTTTAGCCACTGCCGTAACCACCGTAAGATGGTTATTATAGACCAGCGCACAGCCCTCGTGGGTGGGATAAACATTGCCGACAGATATGTCGTGGGCAACGAACTTGGCGTGTGGTATGATGCTGTGCTACGCATTGGCGGAGTGGCAGTAGCACCCCTCTGCCGACTCTTCGACTACGACTTCGCACCTACTGCCAACCGCATAGTTCCCACACCCGATGAGACTGCCCACAGCCCTATGCTCTACTGGTCGGAGTCGGGCGGTGGTGGTGCTATGATGCGCCTTCTATATGATGTCATCGATGGTGCCGAGCGCGATATAATCTTCACCACGCCCTACTTTATGCCACCGCGAGGTGTGCTACGCCATCTTGAGCAGGCTGTGGAGCGCGGGGTGAGGGCAAGTGTCATCATACCCCGCCGATGCGACATATGGCTTATCGACGATGTTATGCGCCACAGCATCCGCGAGGCTGAAAGCCTCGGCATCGAGGTATTGCTCCTCGACAACGCCTTTATCCACGCCAAGTTAGCCCTTGTAGACACACGCAGGGTTGTGGTGGGCAGTGCCAACCTCGATGCCCGCAGTTTGGGTGTCAACCGCGAACTTATGTTGTCGAGTTTCAACCGCACAACTTGCGCCACCGCCAAGCACTTCCTGCAACGACTGCGACAGATGGCAACACCAGCCAGCGACCACGAAATAAAATGCTATCTACCGCGTTTTATTACCAGAGCGATAACGCCACTAATGTAGTCAAAATGCCACAATATATGGTTAAGAATGTATAACTACAAAGGGCAATGCGAGGATATTTGCAACGATTTAATAAAAAAATTAAGAAATTTCTGTGAAAAGTTTCACAGAGTAAAAATTTGTTATAACTTTGCACAGGTTTTTGCTCTCCTACGGGGAGTTATCGGCACTACACCATAAATATGCGTGAGTGGTTAACTTTGGAGGAGGGGCCAGAGCGTATAACTATAGAGAATAAAAGAAGTTTATTTATAAAAATTATTAGAACTATGGCTACAATTGATTTGTCAAAGTATGGCATTACCGATGTTCAGGAGGTAGTGTACAACCCATCGTACGAGACTCTCTTCGAGGAGGAGACCAAGGCTGGTCTTACTGGCTTCGATAAGGGTGTTGTAACAGAGATGGGCGCAGTAAACGTGATGACAGGTGAGTACACAGGTCGTTCACCTAAGGATAAGTTCTTCGTAATGGATGAGACCACAAAGGATACTATCTGGTGGACATCTGAAGAGTACAAGAACGACAACAAGCCTGTAACAAAGGAGTGCTGGGCAGAGTTGAAGAAGTTGGCAGCAAAGGAGCTTTCAAACAAGAAGCTTTATGTTGTTGATACTTTCTGCGGTGCTAACGAGAACACACGCCTCAAGATTCGTTTCATTATGGAGGTAGCTTGGCAGGCACACTTCGTTAAGAATATGTTTATCCGTCCTACAGAGGAGGAGCTTGCAAACTACGGTGAGCCTGATTTCGTAGTATTGAACGCTTCAAAGGCTAAGGTTGAGAACTACAAGGAGCTTGGTCTTAACTCAGAGACTGCTGTTGTGTTCAACCTCACCGAGAAGATGCAGGTTATCATCAACACTTGGTATGGTGGTGAGATGAAGAAGGGTATGTTCTCATATATGAACTATCTTCTTCCATTGAAGGGTATCGCATCTATGCACTGCTCTGCAAACACTAACAAGGATGGCGAGACAGCAATCTTCTTCGGTCTTTCAGGTACAGGTAAGACTACCCTTTCTACAGATCCTAAGCGCGAGCTTATCGGTGATGACGAGCACGGTTGGGATGATGATGGTATCTTCAACTTCGAGGGTGGTTGCTACGCAAAGGTTATCAACCTTTCACAGGAGAACGAGCCAGATATCTGGAACGCTATCCGTCGTGACGCACTTTTGGAGAACGTTACTGTTGACGAGAACGGCAAGATCGACTTCTCTGATAAGTCTGTAACCGAGAACACTCGTGTATCTTACCCTATCTACCACATCAACAACATCGTTAAGCCAGTATCAAAGGCTCCAGCAGCGAAGAAGGTTATCTTCCTTTCAGCTGATGCATTTGGTGTGTTGCCTCCAGTATCAGTGCTTACTCCAGAGCAGACAAAGTACTACTTCCTTTCAGGTTTTACTGCTAAGTTGGCAGGTACAGAGCGCGGTATCACCGAGCCTACACCAACCTTCTCTGCTTGCTTCGGTGCTGCATTCTTGTCGTTGCACCCAACCAAGTATGGTGAGGAGCTTGTAAAGCGTATGCAGGCATCAGGTGCTACAGCATACCTTGTAAACACTGGTTGGAACGGTACTGGTAAGCGTATCTCTATCAAGGATACACGCGGTATCATCGACGCTATCCTCGATGGCTCTATCGACAAGGCAGAGACAAAGCAGATTCCAATCTTCGACTTCAAGGTTCCAACATCATTGCCAGGCGTAGACCCTGCTATCCTTGACCCACGCGACACTTACGCTGACGCAGCAGAGTGGAACAAGAAGGCAGAGGACCTTGCAGGTCGCTTCGTTAAGAACTTCGCTAAGTTCACTACTAACGAGGAGGGTAAGGCATTGGTTGCTGCAGGTCCACAGCTATAATTTGCGATTTTATCGCAACAAAAAAGCCGTTCAGAGTCTTCTGAACGGCATTTTTTGTAATTAGTAATGAGTAATTAGTAATTAGTAATGGTTAAAAGTCTGCGACTTTTTGCGCAGAAGATGGGGATGCTGGGGAGTATGGGTAGAGTGGGGATTATGGGGAAGCGCGAGCATCATTAAACTACAATGCAATTCAAAGCGCAGAATAGCGACAACGCGGACTAACGCACGACCTCATCCCCACTATCCCCAGAATACCAAGGTTCCCCACAGCGTAGCTGTCGCTTGGAACAAGCGAAACAGACCCAGACCCCCCGGGCAGCACTACCTAATTTCTCAGGAGAAGGCTGCAGATGCAACGCTCGGCAA
>JAGCKG010000114.1 GCA_017647625.1 Alistipes sp.
ATATTTATTCACATCTAAATAGTGTACAAACACAGGTAGCAAACATAAACAATCCAATTTTCAACCATAGAGGAAGTGAAAAAAATATAAAAAATGATATAAAAATTTGCAGAATGAAAAATATTTACTACCTTTGCAGTGTTCAAATATTCAAGCGGTACATTGATATTGCCAAGAAATTGACTATCTTTGTGCCTACATACGCAAATTACCCTATACAGGCTCTTATTGGGCTTGTTGAGGGTATAGATAGACCGCTATGGGTGCGATACTTGAAAGAGTCGCAGAGTAAGCTTGAATACTCGAACAGCCCTAAGGCGGTTTTTTGTTTAATGTTCAAAAATTCAAGTTTATGAGCAAGTCAGTAGAAGCGCAGACAGCGCAGGTAAGCGGTGGCAATGAGGCTGCTGCAAGTTACAAAATCATCAAGTCAGGCGAACACACGCCAGCGGTCAGTAAAGAGACCTACGACACCATCATCAACCTCTTAAATGAGCGTGAGTGCTACTATGTCATCGGTTTAAGCCCAGTTCTGTGGCAGATGAGCAACCGCTACACAGATTACTTCAAGGGCTTATCAAAGGCGGTGCAAATCTTATCAGCACACGACAAAGACCCACACATCAAATCATTCTTATCATCATTGCCAAATGTAAGTGAGGCATTAGCGGCTATCTCAGAGCATAGAATGCAGATTGATGACTTGGCTATGCTTCTCAGCGACTTAGAGCATGCAAGTGGCTATTATCGCTCGCATTAAGTATAGCTCATCGGTGCGCATCATCGCAAGGTGGTGCGCATCAATGTGTTTTGCGGATTAGTGATATTTACAAGTAAATTTACTAATCGCGTTACCGTATATCCACACTCCAAAAAGTGTAGATAAATTGTTGATAATTAAGTAAAAATAAGTGTAAAATAATTTGTCGGTTTGCACAACATTTGCGTACTTTGCGGTACGGTTGTAATGGTGCAGCCGAAAATGTATAAATTATCATGGCTATGGAGAAGATTTTAACTACCTCCGAAGAAATCCGCGCTATCGTAAAAGAGGCAGTAGCGGAAGTAATGACCGAGTTTGCCAAGTCGAGCAAGCCCGAAACACCCCAAAAGACAAGTGACATCCTCAACCTGAGAGAGGCATTGGCGTTCCTAAATGAGAATGGCTATGCACTTGCCGAGTGTACTCTGCGCAACAAGGTTTACCACAAAGAACTCCCCTATCAAAAAGTAGGGCGCAGCGTTGTGTTCTCTCGCAAGGAGCTAACCAGTTGGTTGGAAGATGTTACATCACGACCAAACAGTAGGATGCAAGCAGTAGCAGCTCAGCTTGCTAAGAGTGCAAACAATCAAGGCGCATAAGTTATGGGAAGCACAGACAACACAGCTACCGTGCATCAGGTGATGCAGGGCAGCGCATCGGGTGCAATGTATAGCGAGAGTGCCATCGCTCAGCTCGGCAGACAACAGGGGCGCGTATTACGCCTACTCCTCAAAGGGCAAAAGCTATCAGGTGGAGAAATTGCGAGGGCGTTAGGTATGAGCGACCCAAGAGGACACATCCGCGATTTGAGGCGCAAGGGCTATCCCATTTCGGATATGTGGGTAACAACGAGCTACGGCACAAGGTACAAGTTATTTTTCATTCGTAAAGCGTAAGCAGAGAGTTATGGAGAAAGATAGAGTAAGCGCATTTGAGGATGCGGTTATGCGTTCATTGGAGCGTAATATAGAGCAGTTTACCCCTGTTGAGGTAGAGCAGATTAAGAGCGAGCTTGTGGAGCTTCGCAATAACCCTAATAGGCTCCCAGATGACAATGCTATGGTGCTTATGGGTAGGGCGTATATGTATGACATCTTAGAGCGTGTAAGTGAGGATGTATTGGCTAATATTGACAGATGCCGAGAGAACACGACAAAAGAGGGCGATGTTCCATCTTTGCTCGATAGACCCTTTGGTGAGGTGCTGAGGGAGCGAGTAGATGCGTTACCCGATGCCGAGCGCACAAAGCTCTATGAGGCGATAGATAGCGGAGAGCCGAGCGATGAGGTGCTTAATCTACCTGTGCGTATTATATTCGGCATATTCAAAGATGCCTACAAACATAGTCCCGAAGTCTTTGCAGAGGCAATGGGATGGTGTGAAAGTAAAACTGAGTAGCCTATGGCACAGGAAAGAAAAGGGTTTATGTGTTATCGTTCATTTCGCGATGCCATCAACGAGCTGCCTATTGAGGAGCGTTTAGAGGTCTATGAGTCGATAGTTGATTATGCTCTCGATAAGATAGAGCCTGAAACCGCAAAAATGAGTGGTGCAGTGCGTATGGCGTGGAAGCTCATTAAGCCGACACTTGATGCAGACTGGACACGATGGCAGAATGGTTGTCAAGGTGGCGCTCCAGCAGGCAATCAAAACGCCCGAAAACAACCTAAAAACAACCGAGAAACAACCGAAAAACAACCTAAAAACAACCAAAAACAACCGACGGTCTATCAAGATAGTAGAATAAAGATAGAAGATAGTAGATTGGAGATAGTAGATAATTCTAAAAATAATATTTCAAGAAAAAATATTGAAAAAGAATTTTTATCTGAGGTTGAGGTTGATTTTCGAGAGGTAGTTGAGGAGTGGTTTGCATACAAGCGAGAGCGAGGCGAGCAATACAAGAGTAAGCGAGCGATGCAGCATTTCGTAACCCAGCTAAGGACACTATCCAAAAACAGCAGAAAAGAAGCCGAGGCGATTATTGGCAGGTCAATGGCTAATAATTGGGCAGGGATATTTGAACAAAACAAAACGAGCAACAATGACCAACGAAACAATAGTACAGCAAACACTTACCGCCCTTCGTTCAGCGACTACGGAGAAGATACGATTTAGAGTACCCCTGAGTGAGGCAGTAGTAGAGCCAATAATGCGACAGGCGTATGCGGGCTTAGTAGCCAACAGATGCGGCAAGTATGTAGAGGATGACGAGACAAAGGCACACATCAAGACCATAGTACGCTGGCTATGTGATGCGACATTACGCCCATCCCTACTACTTAGGGGCAATGTAGGCAATGGCAAGACCACAACAGCAAAGAGCATAGTAGCCACCATTGAGGCATTGCGAAATATGGCAAACGAGAAGATGCGCACAGATGGCTGGCAGCTCGGAGCAGTAGATGTGGCAATATACAACTCACTCCTACGCCTCCCAGCAGTTAAGATTGTCGCTGCAACCGACATCGTAAGAGCCGCAGCACAGGAGGGCGCACTTGAGCAACTGAAGCGATACCAGTTCTTACTGATTGACGACCTCGGCACAGAGCCACCCACAGCTAAGGTGTACGGTACAGAGGTAACTCCTGTAACCGAGGTGTTATGCCACAGGTATGAACAATGGATGCCAACGGTAATCACGACTAACCTCAATGATGAGGAGATAAGAAACCGCTATTATGAGCGAGTAGCAGACCGCATCAATGAGATGTGTGAAAAGGTTGGCTATCGCAATGCAAGTTATCGCTCCAAGGCATAATACCCTCTAAACATCCCACAAACCACCCTATTTTCGATTATCTCCCCTTTGGTGGTATATCGGGGTGGTTTAGGGGATAAAATGCGAGAGAATTGAGGAAAATGCACAAAAAGCGCATAATATTTGCACTACGTTAAGAAATTTTGTATATTTGCAATGTAATAAAAATACTTTACAATTATGACAATTCAGGTAAATGGGCAGCAGGTCGAGGCATACGACCTCCTAATGAAAAAAGAGTTCGCGCTTGAAATTCTATCAGGCAAGAAGCGTGTAGAGTTCCGCAGCTTTACAGACCACTACATCGGCCGCTTTCTTGACAAAGAGGTGATGAAGCGCAACAAAGCAAAAGGCAACCCGACATTAGACGAGCTGAACGAGGAGATCCGCACAGACATTGAGTATATCCACTTTCACAACTACAACAACTCTTGGTATCTTGATGTGGCAATCGAGAGTATCGGATATTGCTGTGTAGATAGCCAAGACATTGTGCCACTTGCTGAGGACTTTGACGACTTTAAGGCATACCTTGATGATGCCAAGAAATATGATAAGAAGCCATTTGATGAGCGACCTATGATGTTCTATATCGTGCTTGCAGAGGTTGTATCTACTAACTTGCAATAACCTATCATAGTATTTTCGTGGTGCCTATCTAATCATTTTGGGTTAGGTAGGCATTTTTTTTGCATTAGGAGGAACAACGTATCAAGAATTTTCATAACTTTGCAACAAGGTTGCAATGGTGCAACTTACAATCTTTAAAACGAATAGACTATGGCAGAAGTTTTTGCAACAGGTCCAGCGGGACAGAGGTATTACTCACGCAGACAGTACAACAACGCACGCACAGGCTATGAGCTTGCAGCAGCAGGGCGAAACGCAAGAGTTAATCGACCCCTCCGTAACTTGCGACGATAACGATGCGTAAGGCTTTAGAGGTGATTGGCTCTATAGCCACAAGAACAAGCGAGGTGGTGCTATTTCACTCGGCTTCGGGTAAAGATAGTATCGCCTTGCTTGACTTGTTGTATCCTCATTTTGACCGTATCTTATGCGTGTTCATGTACACCGTGCCAAATCTCAGACACATCAACCGCTACATCAATTACGCACGCACCAAGTACCCAAAAGCGGAATTTATACAGGTGCCACATTATGCGCTATTCTCATACTACCAATCAGGGTATATGGGATGCACAAAGCGCAACATACGCAAGTATAACCTATCACAGCTAACGGACATCATCCGCGCAAAGTATGGCATAGAATGGGCGTGTTATGGCTTTAAGCAGTCCGATGGTATGAACAGACGTTTGATGCTCCGAGGATATGAGCAGAACGCAATATGCGAGACTACACACAAGTTTTTCCCTCTATCTGAGTACAAGAACACAGATGTGCTATCCTACATCGAAGCAAACAACCTTATTAAGCCCGAGAAGTACGGAAATGCGCAGAGTGCTGGCACAAACATATCCGACCTTAATTATCTAAACTTCTTACGCACAAACTATCCCGATGACCTACGCAAGGTTATAGAGGAGTTTCCTATGGTAGAACGACTATTATTCGAGCAAGACTATGAAGCCACTAAAGACGAGCGAGACGAGGATAATTAAGCGTAGCCAAATATCGCTCAACCCTTACAACCCGAAACGCCACACCGAGGAGCGCGTAAAGCAGCAGAAGAAAAACCTGCAAACCATAGGCTATCTCGGTGGCATCACTTGGAATGAGCTATCAGGCAACCTCATAGATGGACATAGACGCATACAGGCAATGGACTTGTACTACAAGTATGACGGTACTCCCGAGACAGACTATGACATCAAGGTGGAGGTTGTGCAGCTCGACCCAAAGCAAGAAAAGGAGCAGATGACATACATGGCGCTCGGAAATACCAGAGCAGACCTTGAACTTGTAGCACGTTACTTCCCCGAGATAGATGCAAATGCAGCAGGCATAGATGATGCCTACCTTAAGGAGCTATCTACATTCGTGACCATAGCAGACCCCACAACAGAGATTGCAACACTCGACATCGATGACATCCTCCCAGCACCCAAAGAGGAGGTAATCATTGAGGAAACGGAGGAGACAACAGCAGAGCTCACACCCGAAGAAAAGAAGGCAAAGGTTAAAGCTGCCAAGGAGGCAGTAAGAGAGCAGAGCATAGAGAGAGTACGCAACGAGAGCGCATATATAACGCTATCATTCTCCGACTATGCAACAAAGGCAGAGTTTTGCGAGATTGTAGGCATAGACCCCGATAGTGCATTCTGCAAGGGTGAGGAAGTTATGGCACATATAGAGTAATTCAAATAGGACAAATAGGACACCCCAACGCGCACACATACGCACACACGCATTGAGTAACACGATGAACGATAAGAAACCCGACATATCCAAGTTCATAGAAGCCCTTGAGAGTACAGGAGGCAATCTCACAAAGACTGCCAAAGTGCTGGGGGTAAGTCGCTCGGCTATTTATAGGTGGGTAGCTGATGACACTGAATTTATGGAGGCAGTAGAGGATAAACGATGTGAAATGCTCGATAAGTGTATAGATATGACACAGATATTGGCGTTTGGCATCCCTGACAAAGCACCTGATGGCAAGATTATAGGTTGGATAACACCGCCAAATGATAGGCTGCTGAGCAACCTAACAAATATCTTGATGAACACCGTAGGCGAAAAGGGCGTATATCGCAACACTCCAAAGATAGAGGTTGATGCCAACATCGGCATCAAAGGCTCTATCCCTATCAGCAAGTGGATAGAGAACAACATTGAGAAAAAGTAAGAGAGAGATACCCCATTGCACCCCTCCCTTAACCATCGACGGCACAAAGGTAATCAAAAGAGGGGATAATGAACTATACAACAGATGATTTTTCAGTAACAAGAGAGCGTGCTGGTGGTGCGAGGGATGATGTGGAGTGTCATATCAACTACACACGCTCTGAGCTTATGGATATGCTACAACGCATAGATGCCAAGTGTAAGAGGTTCGGGCAGAATGTGGATAATACATTTGACATCGTGGTGTTGAATAACAAATACGGCTATAACAGGAGGTAGCCTACTAATAAATGACGAAAGACTATGATTGACTTAACAGTAAAAATTGACAACGACGAGGCCAAAAAGAAATTAGAAGAGCTTAGACGAACTGCAAAGCAGACCACATCGAGCATCGTAACAGATGCTGAGCGTATGGATGAAGCAATGCGCTTTAGACCTCAAATTGATAAGAAAGCAGCGAAAGAGGCCGAAAAGACTATGCAAGCCATAGCGGAGACTATGCCACTCAACATCGGTGCTGCATTTCAAAAAACAGAGCGGCAGATAAAGTCGTTTGTGGCGAAATTACAGAAAGAGGTGCAACAGGCGCAAATATCCTCTTGGACGTCTGAGGCAATAGGTGCTAACCCCCTGGCAGGAATAGAAGAAACGCTAACGCATCTACCCGAGAAAGCAAATGCCGCTGCTGGAGGTTTTAACAACCTTAACTTCGCCACTCAACAGCTTGTACGCGAGGTGCCAGCAGCCACTATGGGTCTGCATATGTTCTTCCTTGCCATATCGAACAACCTACCATTCTTTGCCGATGCCATCAAGCAAGTACGAGAGGAGAATAAGGCACTTGCAGCATCGGGCAAGCCAACCGTAGGTGTATTTAAGCAGATTATAGGCTCTCTATTCAGTTGGCAGACAGCACTCATAGCCGGCATAACGGCATTAACGCTCTATGGCAAGGAGATTGGCAACTGGGTAAAAGGCTTGTTTAAGGGTAAAGAGGCTTTGGATGCCATAGCAAGGGCAGAGAAGATATTGGCAGATGTTCGCAGACAAGGTATGCTCGATGCACAGGAGGAGGTTACACAAGTTAAGCTCGCAGTAAAGGCAATGCAGGACTCTAATCGCTCGCTCGATGAGCGCAAGCGTGCTATGCGAACACTCCAAGACCAATACCCCGAATACTTTGGAAAACTGAAAGAGGAGCAGATGCTCTATGGCGAAGTTGGAGACTCGGTAGATGCGCTTATACAGAAGATGGTAGCATTAGCCACAGCCCGTAAATCTTTTGATAAGCTCGTTGAGAATGAGGAAAAGTTGGCTCTGTTGAAAGATACAAAGGGATATGGCGAGTTCGATATTGCCAATACAGCATTTGAAAAAATAGGCAGAAAGGAGCGTCGAAAGGTCTTGTCGTATGGTAAATATGTCGAGGGCGTGTCGCCCGAATATCTTGCTTGGGAAAGAACGCAAGATGCGTTCTTGGAAAACCTTAAGGAGGGAGGTAAAGAGGCTGAGGCACTATATGAGGAGATATCGGAAAAGTATGATGGCGATGTCAATGCCTACATCAAGGCAATCGAGGAGAGTAACAAGAAGCTCACAGATAAGGCAAGCGCGGTAATCACCACACCAGACCTAAGCGAAGACAAGGCGGCTGCTGAGGAGCAAAAGCACAAGGCAGAAGCGGCAGCTGAGGAACAAAAGCGCAAGGCAGAGGCAGCATTAGCGGAGGCGAAACGCGAAGCCGAGGAGCGCAAGCGAGCCATCCAACGCCTTAACAACGACCTATCGAAAGAGGTACAGCGCACACAGCGCGAAATGGATGATGCCGAGATAGCAACCATAAAAGATGGCATCGAGCGCAAGCAAAGAGAGATACAAGCAGGGTATGAGCGCAGAGCCGCCGAGATTGACAAATACGAGGCAGACATAAAGGCTGCACAGGGGGGCGAGTTGACACCCGAGCAAAAGGGGCATATTTCCTACTTGAGGCAAGCTAACACCGATACGCTAATGGCTGGCAAAGTGCTTATCAAAGCCATGCAAGACGAAGCAGCACAAGAGGCTGTCGATGCAATGAATGAGTATCTTGCAAGCTATGGTGCATTCCAAGAGAGGTTAGTGGCCATTACAGCCAAATATAGTCGCCTTATCGCAGATGCGCAGACCGAGGGCGAGCGCAAGACCTTAGAGTATGAGCGTGATGCCATACTCGCTGAGTATGAGGTGCAAGCCTCGGACTGGGCAAAAAAGCTTGTGGATAAGACAGCAGAGCAGCTTACTACTATGGCCGATAACCTACAGAGTGTGTTGGATGGTCTGCAAACGGATTATGATGCCTTAGGCACCAGCGATAGCGAGGAAGCCAAGCAGTTACTTCAGACTATCAATATGCTTAAGGCGCAGATAAAGGTGCTTAAAGAGCGGGTGGGTGATGCATCCAAGGCTGTGAATGATGATAATTGGGCTGAGGCCACACAGGTATTCCAAAATATTGGAAGTGCAGCAACTGATGCAGTAGATGGCATTGCGGAGTTTGATGAGGGGTTAGCCGATGCACTGAGAGGTATCGCGCAGCTCGCAAGTTCGGCAACCAATATGATTGGAGCTATAAAGGGCGTTATGACCGCCTTTAAGGAGGGGTTGAGTGGCATAGAGAAAGCATCTGCCATCCTCGCTGTTGTGGGCGCTGCAATACAATTAGTAAGCGGCATTGTATCTGGACTCAAAAATGCTAATAAGGAGTACAAGGAGACCATAGAGAACTTCAAGGCACTCAACAAGGAGTTGGAGCAGATGCACCGACTTGCCAATATCAACTCATTGGAGGGTACAATCTTTGGAGAGGATGCCTTTGGTAACTTCGTAAACAATCTCGATGTTATGCGAGATGCTGCCAAGACATACAGCGAGTCTATGGATGCTGTTGCAAAGGCAGAGTACAACAGGCGTAAGTCGATGCTTGAGTTCCAAATAGCTCACTATTCAGCGATGCCAGATTACGGACCATCAGATAGCTCAGAAAAAGGTCGAACTGAAACCTTGGATGAGCTCTTTGCTGCTTTAGATGAGTTAAAGGCTTCTGAGTTGGCAGAACTTAGTGCCTACGAGTCACTTCAGCAGATGGAGGTAAGGCTGTCAAGACGCAAGCGTTCAACTCTTGCCGAGCAGCTCCCCGAACTATTTGAGGGCGGTGAGATTACCCTTGAGGGATTGCAAAAGCTGCAGCAGAGTGACGTATGGGATAAGCTATCGAAGGAGAACCGCGACCTCATCGAGCAGATGATTGCCGATTGGGAGTACTATAACGAGGCAACCCAAGCAGTCACCGACTACCTCAAGCGTATCTTTGGAGATGTAGGTGCTTCAATCTCGGATGCGTTTGTTGATGCCTTCGAGAATGGAACGAATGCTATGGAAGCTTTTGGTGATGCCATGTCGGAGTTCATAGAGAACCTTACCGAGCAGATGGCATATGCAGCCTTCATACAGCCACTACTTGAAGAGGCTCAAGTTGAAATGAACAAACTCGTAGACCTCAAAGCAAAAGGGAAAATCAGTGAGCAAGAGTTTCAGAGGGGTATGTTTGAATTAACCAACACCATGATGCAGGGTGTGCAGAATGCCCAAGAGGGATATAACTCATATCTTGAGATGGCAGATAAGATGGGAGAGGCTTATGGCTTAGACCTATGGAATGGTGACGGTCAGCAGCAGTCGGCATCTTCGGGAGGCTTCCAGGCTATGTCGCAGGAGACAGGCTCGGAGCTTAATGGCCGCTTCACCGACATACAGGGGCAGACACACCGCATAGCGGATGCTGTGGAGTTTATGAAGGGAATATCAGTAACGCAGGCACAGCATACAGCATCCATCAGCGAGACTTTGGCATTCATACGCAACGATACAACGCTTATTGAGAGGCATACTCGAGTGCTCGGAGATATGAATGATAAGTTAGGGAAAATAATACAGAATACCGAATATTTATAACAAGTATGGCAAGCCGAATAAGACCGCCTAATAAGGCATAGCGCACAGATAGGCAGGGAGGACATTATATCAACTAACCATAGAATGCTTCAGTACACACTCCCTAAGCCGCAATAACAAGAGAGGAGGGGATTTATTATTTATTCATTGCTTCAAGGTTTCTGCCCCTCCTCGCTCTTTTTTTATCTTTTATGCTCTGGGGGAGCGTTGCAAATCTCGGTGGGTGTTAAGCCCCCACACATAGGGTGCAGGGGCTGTGTGTCATCGTTACGCTATGCCTACAAGGTTTGCCACCTTGAAGCACCTATATTCGCATTTCTCAGTGTCGTAGTATGTCTGCACGGTTGGGTTGTATTTTCGCTCTGTGCCCTTTGTTTCGGGCATTAAAGCAGGGCATAGCGTGCCGTATGCCTCACGCATTGTGCCA
>JAGCKG010000115.1 GCA_017647625.1 Alistipes sp.
ACGCGCAAGAAGAAAGAAGGTTTTGAAACTTGCCAAGGGTAACTTTGGTTCAAGGGGAAACGTATGGACAGTTGCGAAAAATACTGTCGAGAAGGGTTTGCAGTTTGCCTATGCACACCGTCGTGAGAAGAAGAGAAATTATCGTTCATTGTGGATTGTTCGTATCAATGCGGCAGTTCGTATGCACGGTATGACTTATTCAGAGTTTATTGGCAAGATGAACGCTAAGGGTATCGCTCTTAACCGTAAGGTTTTGGCAGACCTTGCACTCAACGAGCCAAAGGCATTTGAGGCAATCGTTAATGCAGTTAAATAGTTTCCTTACTATAAGGAAAGAGTCCCGTTCCAATTGGAATGGGACTCTTTTTTTTAATTAGTAATTAGTAGAGAGTAATTAGTAATGTTAAAAGTCTGCGACTTTTTATTAGGGAGTTTAGGGAGTTTAGTGTTTTGATTAACCATACAACTCCTTAAATTCCCTAAATTCTTTACAAAAAATGCAAAGCTTTTTAATCTTTTACTAATTACTAATTTCTAATTACTAATTAGTTTACCACTTCGGCATTAACCTTAACGTAGTTATATCCCATACGTCGGAGCTGTACTGCAACGCCCGCGTCGAACATAACCTTCGTAGTGCGTGCGAAGACGTGGAATGCCATAACGCTCTGTGCCTCGACCTGCTCCTTGCGTATAAGCGACAAGGCGCGCTCGGCAGTGGAGCGGATAAGGTTTTCCAACCTATCGGCACCCTCGCTACCAAGAGGTAGGCATAGAAGCACCTCGGTGATATACTCGTCCATCTCATCGAAACCACGAGGCTCGGTGAACATCTTGTGGAAGTCCTCTACACTCTCATATCTGTTCCACTCCTTATCCCATAGCACCGCTGCGCCCATACCCTCGTACATAGCCCACGCAATGGCTACAAGAGGATACTTCGATATCTCTGGTACAGCATCTGCCATATATGATGGTGCTGAACTCTTCCACTTATCCTTCAACTCATCGACCTCCAGAAGTTGACCCTCCAACTCCTTCTGCTCGGTGAGGAAGTTGGTAACCATCTTACGTAGTCCCTCCTCGTATCTGTTGAGTAGTTCGTGTTGCTGTTCTGTCATATTTAGTGTATTCTATTATTTCTTTCGTTTCGTTGTCTTCTTCTTCACCGACCAGCCGAAGTGTCCGAGCATCTTGCCCAACGAGAAATACTCACCGTGCGAGTAGACTATAGGGTGAGCCTTTTCGAGACTGAACTTACCCGTCTCGGCATCTATATATCGTTTGTCGGCGAGGATGGCTACCACGTCGGCTATAAACATATCGTGAGAGCCGAGTTCCACCACTTGGCGTACCTTACAGCATATCGACAATGGCGACTCTGCGATTATAGGAGCCGAGATATACTCGTTCTCCATAGGTGTAAGCCCCGTAGCCTCCCACTTATTGTTATCCTTGCCCGAGCGTACACCGCACCAGTCTGTTGCGCGCGCCATATCCTCCGTAGTGAGGTTTATGGCGAACTCGCCCGTACGACGGATGATGTCGTAGGAGTGTCGCTCCTTGCGCACCGAGATGTAGCACATCGGTGGGTTGGTACATACTGTGCCTGTCCACGCTATGGTGAGCATATTATACTCTTCGGGTGTTGCGCCACACGACACCAACACCGCAGGCAATGGGTATATAAGTGTTCCGGGCTTCCACGCCTCCTTGCTAAACTTCTCCGTCATATCCTGTATCCTCCTTTAGGTTTGGCTGTAGTGCTGCCTCTACGGCAAGTTCGTCGCATCGGTTGTTCTCCACTGTCGAGGCGTGACCCTTGACCCATATAAATCGCACTTGATGTCGACGGTAGGCGCGAAGGAAGCGCATCCATAGGTCTGGGTTTTTCTTTCCTGCGAAGCCTTTACGCTCCCAGCCGAACACCCAGCGTTGGTTTACTGCCTCCACCACATACTTCGAGTCGGAGTATATGGTTACTACCGAGCCGTCGAACTTGAGTGCCTCCAAGGCTACACACACCGCCATAAGTTCCATACGGTTGTTCGTCGTTAGACGGAAACCTTCGGATATCTCCTTGCGATGAGGCCCCGACATCAGCACCACGCCGTAGCCCCCAGGACCTGGGTTGCCACGCGCGGCGCCATCGGTGTATATTGTTATCTCCATAATATCACGAGGTGAAAACTGAAAACTTAAAGGTAAAAAGTAGGGTGCGCTGCGCGCATAGGTTTAAATATACGCCGTAGGCACCATACTTTTCAGTTTTCCCTTTTCACCTTTCACTTTTTATTGTAGTGCTGCGATTTGCTCTTTGAGTGCTGCGATTTTAGCCTCGGCATCAGCCTGCTTCGCGCGCTCGTTTGCAACAACCTTCTCTGGAGCAGATGATACGAAACGCTCGTTCGATAGTTTCTTCATCACCGAGTTAAGGAAGCCCTCGTAGTACTCAAGGTCTGCAGTGAGCTTTTTAATCTCCTCTTCCTTGTTGATGTTGCCCTCCATAGGCACGAAATACTGCGTAGTCTTCACGATGAAGGCTGCGGCTGTTGGATCCTTCTCCTCTACAGCGTTTATCTGGCTGAGGTTGCCCATCTTGGCGATTACAGATGCGTACTCCGTAGGGTAGTTCTCGTCAGCGATGTAGTTGAGTGTCAACGCCTCCTTCTGTGCGATGTTCTTCTGCTTGCGGATGTTACGGATGGCTGTGATTACCTCCTCTGCAAGACCAAAGCGGTTAAGTATCTGCTCGTTAGCCTTGCGCTCAGCCTCTGGCTGACGTGCTATAACGATAGAGCATACGCCCTCTTCAGGACGTAGGTCCTGCCAGATCTCCTCTGTTACGAATGGCATAAATGGGTGCATTAGACGTAGGAGCTGGTCGAAGTAGTGCTTTGTGCGTGCGAGTGTTGCCGAGTCGATAGGAGCCTGATATGCTGGCTTTACCATCTCGAGATACCAACCGCTGAAGTCGTCCCAGAAGAGGCGATATAGCTCGGTGAAGGCCTCCGAGATACGGTACTGCTCCATATTGTGGTTGATGCGCTCGATGCGCTCGAGCATAACCTCGTCGAACCACGCGATAGCAGCCTTCGATGACTCTGGCTGTGGGATAGAGCTATCCTCTGCCCACATATTTACAAGACGGTAGGCATTCCAGATCTTGTTGCAGAAGTTACGACCCTGCTCACATAGTGCCTCGTCAAACATTACGTCGTTACCCGCAGATGTAGACATAAGCATAGCCACACGCATACCATCTGCGCCATACTTTGCGATAAGGTCGAGAGGGTCTGGTGAGTTACCCAACTGCTTTGACATCTTACGGCCGAGCTTGTCGCGCACGATACCTGTGAAGTATACATTCTTGAATGGCATCTCGCCACGCCACTCGTAGCCCGCCATAATCATTCGTGCTACCCAGAAGAAGATGATATCTGGTCCTGTCACAAGGTCGTTTGTAGGGTAGTAGTACTCGATTTCTGGGTTGTTAGGGTTGCGAATACCGTCGAATACAGATATAGGCCACAACCACGATGAGAACCAAGTGTCGAGTACATCCTCATCCTGACGTAGGTCTGCCATTGTGAGTGATGCATCCTTCTCCTGTGCGAGAGCCAATGCCTCCTCGGCAGTCTCTGCTACTACATAACCACCCTTTGGTAGGTAGTATGCAGGGATGCGCTGACCCCACCATAGCTGACGTGAGATACACCAGTCCTTGATGTTCTCCATCCAGTGGCGGTATGTGTTCTTGTACTTTGCAGGTACAAACTTGATTATATCCTCCAATACGGCTGCTGTTGCAGGCTTTGCAAGCTCGTCCATAGATAGGAACCACTGCATTGAGAGTTTAGGCTCGATAGCCACACCTGTACGCTCCGAGTAGCCTACGTTGTTTGTGTAAGGTTCAACCTTCTCGAGGAGGTCTGCAGCTGCGAGGTCGCCCTCGATTACGCGACGGCACTCGAAACGCTCCATACCGACGTACATACCCACCTTGTCGTTGATAGTACCGTTGTCGTTGAAGATGTCGATAGTCTCCAAACCATACTTCTCGCCAAGCATATAGTCGTTCACGTCGTGCGCAGGTGTTACCTTCAACGCACCAGTACCGAATTCGAGGTCTACATACTCGTCGCGGATGACAGGTATCGAGCGACCTACAAGAGGTACAATCACACGCGCGTCGACTGGAAGATTCTTGTAACGCTCGTCGTTAGGGTTTACGCAGAGAGCGGTATCGCCGAGAATGGTCTCTGGACGTGTTGTAGCCACCACGATATAGTTCTCCGAGCCTTCAATCTTGTAGCGTAGGTAGTATAGCTTACCGTTAGACTCCTTGTATATTACCTCCTCGTCTGAAAGGGCAGTCTGTGCCGATGGGTCCCAGTTTACCATACGCACACCGCGGTAGATGCGACCCTTGCGGAATAGGTCTACGAAGACCTTGATTACGCCTGCCGAGCGAGGCTCGTCCATAGTGAAGCAGGTGCGCTCCCAGTCGCACGAAGCACCGAGCTTACGCAACTGCTGTAGGATGATGCCACCGTGCTTCTCCTTCCACTCCCACGCGTGCTTTAGGAACTCCTCGCGTGTTAGCGATGCCTTGTCGATGCCCTCAGCCTTGAGTTTTGCCACCACCTTGGCCTCTGTAGCGATAGATGCGTGGTCGGTACCTGGTACCCAGCAGGCATTCTTGCCCTGCATACGCGCACGACGCACCAATACATCCTGTAGGGTGTTGTTGAGCATATGACCCATATGGAGCATACCTGTCACGTTTGGTGGTGGAATTACGATAGTATATGGCTCGCGAGCATCAGGCTCCGAGTGAAATAGATTCTCCTTGATCCAAAAGTCGTACCACTTTTGTTCGATCTGTTCTGGTGAATACTTGTCTGCTAACTGCATAATTCTCAGTGTTATATTGTTTATATTTTATTGTTGTTCACTCCTATGTTTATTCGTGTGCGCGCTTTCGTGCGCGTGCGCATAATGCGCAATATCGGGCAAAGATAGGAAAAAAAACTGAAAACTGAAAACTGAAAACTCAAAAGTGTGGTGTCTGCGACGCATATTAAACTGAAAACTGAAAGGTGAAAACTGAAAAGTGTGGTGTCTGCGACGCATATTAAACTGAAAACTGAAAAGTGAAAACTGAAAAGTAAGGTGTCTGCGACGCATTTAAACTGAAAACTGAAAAGTAAGGTGTTTGCGACGCATATTAAACTGAAAACTGAAAGGTGAAAACTGAAAAGTGTGGTGTCTGCGACGCATATTAAACTGAAAAGGATGGTATCTACGACGAATATTTATAAAACTCGTGCGAAGCACACCTTACTTTTCAGTTGTCAGTTTTCAGTTTTCAGTTTTCACTTTGTTATTTCTCCATTCATCCGCGAAAAATAACCGCTCGTCGGCGATATCTTTTGCTTGTTGTTGAAAAAATGGATGAAAATTTTTATCGGATATGTTTTGTAATTTGCTGAAAATGATATAACTTGCGCCCCATTATTGCTCATTAAAACAGGACTAACGGAGGAGAGAGTATATTGCAGTTGGTCTTTTTATGAGTGCGATAATTGTGTAAATAACTGATTACGAATAACTTAAATATTTTAAAACAATTTAAAATGAAAAAGCAAACAATCTTTAATGAGGAGTATGTTGCTCCTGAGTTTGAGGTCATCTCAACAATGGTTGAGGCTGGCTTTTCGCTCTCTACAGGCATCGCAGATGCAGAGGAGGACAACTATGGTGAATTCTAAAAACTATTGCAACTATGAAAAATTTGTTTAAGAATTTGATGCTTGTTGCAGTAGCTGCAATGGCATTCACCGCTTGTTCACAGGATGTTAATGAGGTGAACAACGTTGAGAGAGTAACTCGTTATGAGTTCACAGCAGAGATCGCTGACGACACTCGTTCTGGTTTCGCAGAGGAGACTTCTACAAATGAGGATGGTAAGACTGTTTACCACTCTGAGTGGTTTGGTAATGAGACTATTAAGGTTGGTCCTAATGGTTTCTTTGATTCAGTACAGACTGTAAATATTGAAGATGCTGAGGGTCATTTCACTGTAGAGTTTACAGGTGATAATGTCCCAACTCATATTGATGTGTACTCTCCAGCGTCTGCTTGGAATTCTCAGTATATGCCTACTGTGCCTACTGTGCAGACTCCAGGTGCAACATCTGTAGATCCAGCTGCTCACATTCTTAAGGCAGAGGGTGCTTCTGTTGAGGGTGGAATTGCAACTATGCAGCATATGGTAGCATATGGTAAGATGACTGTAGGCGTTCCAGAAGGTTTCACTATTGCGAAGGTTGAGATCGCCTTAGTAGGTCTTCCAAACTCGTATTGGTCTGAGAATCAGACATACTCATACACAATCAATGCTAATAGTGTAGAGAACAATACTTTCTGGTTTGCAACTGAGGCTATGCAGATTGTCAAGGAGTTTACTGTTACAGCATACGATGCTGATGGTAAGTCTGTGACTAAGACTGTTTCAGGTCTTACTGATGGTCAGTTGGGCTTTACAGTAGGTCGCGTTTCTACATTCTCTGTATCTGGTCTTGAGGAGCCAGCTGTTCCTATGTTTACTAGTGCTGGTTACAACGGAAATCCTGGTGATAAGGTTGTAAAGTTGTACAGCGATACATTGGGTGAGTTGTGGATGAACTTCTATGGTTCAAATTCTCTTCTTACTACTGAAAATTGGATTAACCCAGGTCAGTATGGAAAAGATAATGGTATGTATTTCGGAGGTAATTATGGACAGTACAAGCCTGTTGGTTACTCATTTTTCCTTACGTCTACACCTAATTCGTTCACTCTTGATGTTAGCATCGTTGATGGCAAGTATAAGTTCGTAATCAATGCGGATTACACTAATATGTACGACGGCGTTGTTTTGGAGAATGCTACTTTCATCGGAGAAATTCCAGGTCTTGGTATGCCTGATATGCGTACACCACTTGCTACACCTGAGGTAACATACGAGTTGAATGGCAAAACACTCACAGTATCTTGGACTCCTGTAGATGGCGCAGTAGGTTATTATGTTCACGATTACTACTATGATATTGATACTACAACAACAGATACAACTCTTACCGTAGAACTTACAGAGTATAAGTGGTACTACATCTATGTAAGTGCTGTTGCAGCAGCTGACGATGCAAACTTTAAGAACTCGTCTGAGGATGAAATCTCATTCGAGTTGAAGGATCCACGTACTGTTCTTCCTGCTCCAACAAACGTAAGAGCTACTATTGATGGACGATATGCAACAATTGAGTGGGATAATGTTGAGGGTGCTGATTACTATGCTCTTAGCTACTATCTTAACGGAAATCAGGAGGTTAGCGTAGAGGGTACATCACACACTATCGATGTAGGTTTCGATGTATCTGATCTATGGGTATATGTATTTGCAAAGGCTAACGATGATAACCCAAATTATAAGTCGTCAACATCTTGGGATGCTAATGTGGTAGTTAATACTGGTAGTGATCCAAGCATTGTGCCTATAGTTTTTACTACTTGTGAACTTAATCAGTATATTTCTGCTCAGTGGCGTGTGTCGTACAAATTCTCTGACGGAGCCAATAATTCTATGACATTATGGCTAACAACTGATCACGGTGCGAATGATGTGTCATTAGGTGGTACACAGGATTATTCTCAATTCTACTCATCTCCAGGTTCTGTAGGAAATTACTATCGTTTCTGTCCTGAGAATATTGTTGTAAATGGAGAGAGTAAGACTGCTACTGGTGGTTCTGTTAAGGTTGAAAGTCTTGGTACTTCGTGGAATGTGACTATCAAACTAACAATTGATGGTAGCCAGCAAATATTTACATACTCTGGAGGTATAGGTGTTGAAACTGGTGGCGATGATAGTGGCGATGATAGTGGTGAGTTTACACCTGACTATACAATTACTACATTCTCATATTATAGAGTGAGTACAAGTTATTACACACATCAGTGGAGTGTGCAGACAAGTAATGGTTTGAATTTCTCGATTTATACTCCATATAGTCAGGGTGCAGAACTTCACGAGGGTACTTATGTTTATTACAGTGGTAGTGGTAATACTAATGGTGATTTTACGTTCTCAACACGTATGTTCTCACCAGCTCCAGGATCTGGAACCATGGTAGTATCTAAGGATGGTGATACTTATACTATTAACCTTACTGTTGTTGTAGGTGGTACAACGCAGAAGTATCAGTATATTGGCACTCTTTAATACTGAGACTATAATCGGTTATTTTCTTTCAGAGCCTTCCAATTGGGAGGCTCTGATTTTTTTATCACCAGTTCGCACCCGTTAGTGCGGGTATTATTTTTAATACCCGCGCGCTGATAGCGCGAAAAAGGGGCAAAAAGCGTTGTGTTTCGCTTGTCCAAGCGACAGCTGCGCTGTGGGGATAGCGGGGATTATGGGGAAAAAGGGTATTGTGTTTTATTGTCCCCAGTCTCCCCAGTTTTTCGCTTGTTGCCAAGCGACAGCTGCGCTGTGGGGATAGCGGGGATAATGGGGAAAATGGGTATTGTGTTTTATTGTCCCCAGTCTCCCCAGTCTCCCCAGAGTCCCCAGAAAAACTCTCAAAACGCTTGTTATGAATCAACATTATTATTATCTTTGTGTAAAATACAACAATGATGAAACCTACTACAAAGATTATCGATAATGGGCATTGGAATTATGAGACGCTTATCTGTTACAAGAAAGCCGTTGTCATCTATGACCTAACCTTTCATTTTTGCAGTCGCTTCATAGACAAGCGCGACCGCACCCACGACCAGATGATACAGGCAGCCCGCTCGGGTAAGCAGAACATCGTGGAGGGGTATACTGATGCATCAACATCGTATGAGGTGGCTCTAAAGCTATACAACATAGCGCGTGGTAGTTTCAAAGAACTTTTAGAGGATTGTAGAGACTACCTGCGAACTCGAGGGCTTGGTGAGTGGAGTGTTGATTCCGCGCAGACTAAGGCAATGCGTAGGATTGGTAAAGAGCAACTCGAGAGTAGCTACTACATCGAATTCGCCGAAAGCCGTACCGATGAGGTTATAGCTAATATGTTGATAGTGTTATTGCATCAAGAGGATGTTGTGCTTGTGAATTTTATGGAGAAAGAGGGCGAGCGTTTTAAGCAAGAGGGCGGTTTTCGCGAGAAGCTCACGCGCATAAGGCTTGCAGAGCGTGGAAAGTAGTATTAGAGGGCGGCCTTGGGGTCGCTCTTTTTGTTTCGCTTGTGCCAAGCGACAGCTACGCTGTGGGAATGGTGGGGAAAATGGGTATTGCGGTTTTTTATTCCCCAGTCTCCCCAGTCTCCTCATATTCCCTAAAAATATTTCAAATTTTTCAAAAAAAATCTTATCTTTGCAAGGTAATGCGTAGAGTAACTAATAACAACTAATAAAACTATAAAACTATGCAAGAACAACAACCTAAAACTTCGCTCCCTGAGAACGCCTATCGTGAGCTCAACAAGGGCGAGGAGTACAACCCAGTGATGGGTGCAAAGGAGGTGCCAGTAGAGGTAACCCCTTATTCAGTGACAGTTGGTATTCTTATGGCGGTGCTATTCTCGGCTGCAGCAGCATACCTCGGTCTTAAGGTCGGTCAGGTATTCGAGGCGGCTATTCCTATCGCCATCATCGCCGTAGGTCTCGGTCAGATGCGTGGCAAGAAGAATATGCTCGGTCAGAATGTTATCATTCAGTCTATCGGTGCATCGTCGGGTGTTATCGTGGCGGGTGCTATCTTCACGCTACCTGCGCTCTACATCCTCGGTCTCGATGCGCAGTTCTATCAGGTATTCCTATCATCGTTGCTCGGTGGTATTCTCGGTATCGTACTCCTTGTACCTTTCCGCAAGTATTTCGTGAAGGAGATGCACGGTAAGTACCCATTCCCAGAGGCTACAGCAACAACTGAGGTCCTTGTATCGGGAGAGAAGGGTGGCTCACAGGCTAAGATTCTCGTGGCTGCAGGTCTTATCGGTGGTCTCTACGACTTCGTAGTATCTACATTCGGTGCTTGGGTATCGGCTCTATCAACACAGATGTGGGGCTGGGGTCAGGCATTGGCTGCAAAGGTGAAGCTTACCTTCGGTATCAACACCTCGGCTGCGGTACTCGGTCTTGGTTACATCATCGGTCTTAAGTATGCTCTTATCATCACCGCAGGATCGGCACTTGTATGGTTCTTCATCGTGCCTTTGGTAGGCTCGTTCGAGAGCGCAGTGGATGCGCAGGCTATGGTGGCTATGCTCGGTATCACTAACGAGAGCATCATCGCAAACCCATCGTTGCTCTTCACCCCTGAGAACCTATACACCTACATCGGTCGCCCTATCGGCATCGGCGGTATCGCTATGGCGGGTCTTATCGGTATCGTGCGTCAGGCAGGTATCATCAAGAGTGCCTTGGGTCTTGCAGTGAGCGAGTTCAGCGGTAAGAAGGCTGCAGCAGATGAGCCTCGCACACAGAAGGATATCTCTATGAAGGTCATCCTCTCTATCCTTATCGCAGCACTTGTGGCAACACTCTTCTTCTTCCAGTTCGGTGTGCTTCACAACTGGGTGCAGACAGCTGTGGCGTTGGCTATCGTATTCGTGATTGCATTCCTCTTCACTACCGTTGCGGCAAACGCTATCGCTATCGTAGGCTCAAACCCTGTATCGGGTATGACACTTATGACACTTATCCTATCGTCATTGGTGCTTGTATCTGTAGGTCTTGAGGGTGAGTCTGGTATGATTGCGGCACTTGTTATCGGTGGCGTGGTTTGTACCGCTCTCTCTATGGCGGGTGGCTTCATCACCGACCTCAAGATTGGTTACTGGCTCGGTACAACACCAAAGAAACAGCAGACTTGGAAGTTCGTAGGTACATTCGTATCGGCTGCAACAGTGGCAGGTGTGATGATCATTATGAACGAGACATATGGCTTCGTGGGTGAGAATGCCCTCGTAGCACCACAGGCAAATGCTATGGCTGCCGTTATCCAACCTCTTATGATGGGAGGCGTGACCCCTTGGTTGCTCTACGGTATCGGTGCAGGTCTTATCCTTGTGTTGACACTTATCAACGTGCCAGCATTGCCATTCGCACTCGGTATGTTCATCCCTATGAACCTCAATGCTCCACTCGTTGTTGGTGGTCTTGTATCGTGGGCTGTTAACCGCCACAAGAACCCTGAGCAGGCTAAGGCTAACAACAACCGCGGTACTCTCATCGCATCAGGTTTCATCGCTGGTGGTGCTCTTATGGGTGTTGTAAGTGCTATCCTCGCATTCCTCGGTTGCGACTGGGTACTCACTGGCTGGGCTGACTCTATGGGTGCTGTATACCTCGGCATCTTCGCATACGTTGCGATTATTGCGTACTTTATTTGGCACTCACGTAGAGCCAAGATCGACGAATAATTTACGAACTGAAAACTGAAAAGTGTGGTGTCTGCGACGCCGATTTATAAAACTTATGCGAAGCATACCTTACCTTTCAGTTTTCACCTTTCACTTTTAACTTTGAATATTATGGACTTAAAAGAACGTTTCCTAAAATATGTATCGTTCGACACGCAGTCGGACGAGTCAAGCACATCGTTTCCATCTACCGATAAGCAGAAGGTGTTGCTCCGCCATCTAAAGGAGGAGCTCGAGACTATGGGTCTTAAGGAGGTGACAATGGACGAGTATGGCTATGTTATGGCTACATTGCCTGCAACAAAGGGTCTGGAGAATGCCCCAGTAATCGGCTTTATATCGCACGTCGATACTGCACCAGATATGAGTGGCGCAAACGTTAAGGCGCAGATTTTGGAGAACTACAACGGCAAGGACATCCTTCTCGGAGGCGATGTGTGGATGCGCGTTGAGGAGTTCCCAGAGTTATCATTCTTCAAGGGCCACACCCTTATCCACACCGATGGTACTACACTCCTCGGTGCTGATGACAAGGCGGGTGTTGCCGAGATTATGACCGCTATGGAGTGGCTTATCGCTCACCCAGAGGTGGCACACGGCAAGATTCGCGTGGGCTTCACACCTGATGAGGAGATTGGTCGTGGCGTAGACTACTTCGATGTTAAGAAGTTCGCTGCCGACTTCGCATACACTATGGATGGTGGTATGGAGGGCGAGTTGGAGTATGAGAACTTCAACGCTGCGGGTGCGAAGATTACCATTGCAGGTCGTAACGTACACCCAGGTATGGCGAAGAACAAGATGATCAACGCCATAGACATCGCTACAGAACTTAACGGTATGCTTCCAGCAGACCAGCGTCCACAGTTTACAGAGCATTACGAGGGCTTCTTCCACTGCGTAGGCATCAAGGGTAGCGTTGAGGAGGCGGAGATCAACTACATCATCCGCGACCACGACACCGACAAGTTCGAGCAGAAGAAGCAACTTATGGAGAGCGTGGTGGCATTCCTACAGCGTAAGTATGGCGAGAAGGTGCTAACACTCAATATGCGCGACCAGTACTACAATATGCGTAAGATGGTTGAGCCTCATCCACAGGTTATCGAGAAGGCGAAGCGCGCGATGATAGAGGCTGGCGTTAAGCCTCTTGTGAAGCCTATTCGTGGTGGTACCGACGGCTCACGTCTATCATTTATGGGTCTTCCTTGCCCTAACCTCTTTACGGGTGGTATGAACTTCCACGGACGCTACGAGTATGCCTCGCTAACAACTATGCAGAAGGCGATGAATACTATCATTAACCTTGCACGCATCTGGGCAGAGTAATAAATAATGAGTAATTAGCAATTAGTAATTAGTAATAGTTAAAAGTCTGCGACTTTTTTAGGAGAGAGGCTGTCAATAACATTACTATTTACTAATTTCTCACTACTAATTTGAAAATATATGAACAACCAATACGGATATATGAGAGTGGCGGCGGCGGTACCTCGCGTACATATCGCTGATGCTCGTCGCAATGCCGAGGGCGCACTCAAGATTATGCAGGATGCCTTCAACGAGGGTGTCGAGATTGTGGTGATGCCTGAGTTGTCGTTGGTGGGATACACCTGTGGCGATATGGTGCTACAGAATAAGTTGCTTACCGATGCTGAGCGCGCCTTGGAGTGGCTTATGCAGGAGTGTGCTGACATCCCTACTATCGGTATCGTGGGCTTGCCTGTGGTCTTTGCCGACCGTCTTTACAACTGTGCTGCTATCTTCGGTCAGGGTCAGTTGTGGGGTATCGTGCCAAAGAGTTACATCCCTAACTATGGCGAGTTTTCGGAACTTCGCTGGTGGGTATCTGGATACTCTATCAAGGATAGAATGATTCGCTTCGCAGGTCAGGAGGCACCATTTGGTAGCGACCTCCTATTTGACCTTCACGGTGTGGAGTTCGGTGTTGAGATTTGCGAGGATATGTGGGTGCCAGTGCCACCATCATCAATGCAGGCAGTGCAGGGTGCAAAACTATTGTTCAACCTCTCGGCATCGCCAGAGTCGGTGCGTAAACACGACTACCTACTATCACTTATTGCCGAGCAGTCGTCGCGTACAATGGCAGCATATGTCTATGCGTCATCGGGTCACGGTGAGTCATCGAGCGACTTGGTGTTTGCGGGTAATGCTGTTATCGCGGAACTTGGTAGAGTGTTGGGCGTAAGCAAGCGTTTTGTGCGTAACGACCGTATGGTTATCTCGGATATCGATGTGGAGTATATCTCTACACGTCGTACTGCGCGTAACACCTTCTACTACCCAGAGGCCCCAGAGATGCGTGTTGTAGAGGTTGGTGTCGATGAGATTTGCCATCAGGGTGACCTACGCCGTCACATCGAGCCTATATACTTTGTGCCAGAGGATGAGGCTGCACGCGCTGCACACTGCAAGGAGGTATTTGCCATCCAGAGTGCAGGTCTTGCACAGCGTCTTGAGCATACCAACTGCAATACCGTTATCCTTGGTATCTCTGGTGGTTTGGACTCTACATTGGCGTTGCTTGCTGTATGTGACACCTTCGACCTTCTTGGTCTCGACCGCAAGGGCATCATAGGTGTGACTATGCCGGGCTTTGGTACTACAGACCGTACATATCAGAATGCCCTCTCTATGATTAAGGAGTTGGGTTGTACCCTTCGTGAGATACCTATCAAGGATGCGTGTATACAGCATTTCAAGGATATCGGCTTGGATGTAGATGAGAAGTCGGTAGCGTACGAGAACTCGCAAGCACGTGAGCGAACACAGATTCTTATGGATGTGGCGAATATGTGTGGCGGTATGGTTGTTGGTACTGGCGATATGAGTGAGTTGGCTCTCGGCTGGGCGACATATAATGGCGACCAGATGTCGATGTACGGTATCAACTCATCTGTGCCAAAGACTCTTGTAAAGCATATGGTTGACTGGTATGCCAACAATCGTGCCGAGGGTGTGTTGCGTGATGCTCTCCTCGATGTTGTGGCTACGCCTGTAAGCCCAGAGTTGCTCCCTGCAACTGACTCTGGCGAGATTGCGCAGAAGACCGAGGATGTAGTAGGTCCATACGAACTTCACGACTTCTTCCTATACTGCACATTGCGTCGTCGTTATGCGCCAGCGAAGATTGTTATGCTTGCAACCATCGCCTTCGAGGGTACATATACCAAGACTGAGATTATCAAGTGGCTTAAGGTCTTCTTCCGTCGCTTCTTCTCTCAGCAGTTCAAGCGTTCGGCAATGCCTGATGGACCAAAGGTGGGTGCTGTAGGTCTCTCACCACGAGGTGATTTGCATATGCCATCCGATGCTCACGAGAGGGCGTGGGTGCGCGAGATTGAGGAGGTTGAGCGCGAGTTGGATAACATCTAATTATATCTATGATGCGAAGACTATTTTTTGCAATACTATGTGTCGTAGGTCTCGGTGTCACCACCGAGGCCTCTGCACAAATAGACTTGGGCAAGGCTCTCGGCACGCTTCTAAACGAGGCTGCTACTGCACAGCCTACCGTTGACCCCTACGCCGTTTTGCGTGAAAATGCCCCTGCCAAGAGTAAGATTCTCGGCACTTGGCACTATCTCTCTGCGCGTGTGGAGTATCTCGGAGCCAACTCTATAGCCTCTATGGCAATACCACAACTTGAGACCTTCGTTCTATCCGAACTAAAGCGTAACGGTATTGTTGAGGGTTGCTGTTCTCTTACTCTCAATCGTAAGGGTACTGCTGTTATCGGTACTCTCGATCAGGTCTACGAGGGTAAATACTCCTACGATCCCACTACAGCGAAGGTTAAGGCTTCTTACCTATATAATAAGCACACCTATGCCGTATCAGGCTATCTAAAGCCTGTCTCTTCACGCATTGCTGTGCTTGTTGATATGCGCGACATCCTCCGCGAGTTGACTATCGTTCGTCCATCACTTGCTACCGATGAGAACTTCCTTCTTATCAAGGGTGTGGTTGATTCGTTTGGGGATATATACCTAAGTATTCTCTTCAGCAGGTAATTTCTTGTGATAAGGGGTCGATTGCGTCCCCTAACTAAAAAGGCGACAATGGGACGTACGTTCAAGTACTACCCATCGTCGCCTTTTTCGCCGAGTGTAGCACTCGGCGCCCTTCTGACAAGAAATTGGGTAGTGCGACCCGTGAAGGTGATGTTTCGCTTTGAAAAAGCGACAGCTACGCTGTGGGGAACTGGGGTATTCTGGGGATAGTGGGGATGAGGGCGTGCGTTAGTCCGCGTTGTCGCTATTCTGCGCTTTGCATTGCACTGTAGTTTAATGATGCTCGCGCTTCCCCATA
>JAGCKG010000116.1 GCA_017647625.1 Alistipes sp.
ACATTTAGTAAACTCCGCTTTCCCAAACTGCGAGCAGCTTCAAAATAGCCACAACATATAACTTTGTAATAAACTCACTGCCCGTGCTATGGTCAACCTTAGCGCGGGTATTATTTTTAATACCCGCAAGAAAATAAAGGTGGGTTAAGGGGCAAAAGGGGGTATTATTTATATTTCCCTTTGGACACTTTCAAACCTTGCGCGAAGCGCACCACACCTTTGAGGCAAAACTACGTAATGCCTCGACTTTGCTAATAGCAAAGTACAGTTTTCAGTTTTCACTTTTAACCTCGCGCGAAGCGCATCTTACTTTTGAGGCAAAACTTCGTAATGCCTCGACTTTGCTACGACTCGGCAAAACAAGTAAACTTGCTCTGCTCTCGCCTTAATCGCAAAGTTCAGTTTTCAGTTTTTCACTTTTAACCTCGCGCGAAGCGCACCTTACTTTTCAGTTTTCAGTTTTCACTTTTCAGTTCGTTCGTAGTGCGGGTATTATTTTTAATACCTGCGAGGTTGTGGATTCTATTGGGGATTGTTGATCAGACTTGACTTCGCTGTCGCTCGTCTTGCCTTGTGGCGCTAAGGAAATCAAACAATGATTGTAGCCGCCTAAAGCGATATTTATTTTTAATGGCAATACTTTGTATGCAAGCATCCAGTATTGTCATTAAAAACAAATGCCACCTAACGGTGGCACTCCAATCATTGTTTAATTTCTCTGAGCTGTTGATCAGGCTTGAACTGACGACCTCTTCCTTACCAAGGAAGTGCTCTACCACTGAGCTACAACAGCAATATTATCACGCCCTCTATTTAAGAGCGCACAAAAGTACATAAGATTTTTTAATCTGCAAACTTTTTGCGGGAAAAAGTGATTGTGACCCGCAAAAAGTTTGCAAACTATATCCCGAGCATTACTTCTGCTCCTCGTTGCTCTTATCTGTACGCTTGATATTGAAGCGACGGATCTTCTTGGTTGGAGTCTTCTCGAACTCGCCCTCGTTGTCCACAACCTTAGTAATCTTGGAGAAGCGGTTGACTTTGGAGTTGACATACTCCAATACCTCGCGCTTAATCTCCTCCATCTTGAGTTGTACCTGCTCCGAACTTGTCGATAGCTTATGCTTGAACTCGTCATATGCCTCCTCCAAGGCTGTAGTGTCGAAGTGTACCAAGGCAATAAGTTTGCCGTCCTCCTCTGTAACCACAGACTCGGCAACGAAGCGGTTGCTGTTAAGCACCTCCTCGATATCCTCTGGGTAGATATTCTCGCCAGAAGGACCTACGATCATATTCTTGAGGCGACCCTTGATAAAGATCCAGCCATCCTCGGCGATATAGCCGAGGTCGCCAGTGCGGAACCAACCATCCTCGGTGAAGGCCTCCTTGGTAGCCTGCTCGTTCTTGTAGTAACCCTGCATACAGCAAGGTGTCTTAACCACAATCTCGCCTTGCTTGGTCTCTGGGTTGATATTATCGAGGCGTATCTGGACTGCAGGAAGCGAAGGACCTGTAGAGCCAATGCGTACCATATTACCTACGGCACCTGCAACAAGAGGTGCTGTCTCCGTAAGGCCGTAGCCGATACCGTATGGGAAGCCAGCCTCATAGAGGAAGCGCTCAGCCTCGCTCTCGAACTTAGCACCACCGATGGCGAACAGACGCATACGGCCACCAAAGAGCTTCTTAAGCGAGTTGCCCGCAATCTTATGGAGTATCTTACGCGACCAGTCCCAGCCGTATAGTTTGCGTGTGATAGGGTTTTTCTCGAACGTAGGGCGCACCTTGCTACGATATATCTTCTCCATAATAAGAGGTACGGATGCGATAACCGTAGGGCGTACCTTTGCCAATGCTGGCATAAGTGCCGATGCGGTAGGTGGACGGTCCATATAATGTACCTGCGCACCGCGCGAGAATGGATAAATCATACCGAGCGTACACTCGTATGTGTGAGCCAAAGGTAGGATAGAGAGTAGCACATCCTCCTGGTTGTAGTCGAAGAGTGGTGGGATGATGGTTGTCTGCGCCGCGATGTTGTAGTGCGAGAGCATCACGCCTTTAGGTTTCGATGTAGTCCCCGAGGTGTAGATGATAGCCGCCAAGTCCGAAGGCTCAGGGATACGCTTCTCGGCACGCTCCTTAACGCGCTGTGCGATAACGTTCAAACCCTTGGTGCGGACCACGATATTCATTCTATCGAGTGTCTCCTTCGAGAGTTTCGTGTAGAGCTTATCAGATACAAGGATAGCCTTGGCCTCTGAATGTGCTATGATAAGGTCGAGCTCGTCGCTGGTGAAGTCGGGAAGGATAGGCACTGCAATCATACCCGCAGTGGTAATAGCGAAGTAGGATACGCCCCAGTTAGGCATACTGCTACTAAGGATGACAACTCTGTCGCCAGCACCCACGCCAGCATTTAGGAGGGTCTCCTGTAGCGTCTCGATACGCTTGCCCACCTCCTTGTAGCTGACCTCCTCGCCACCAATCATTGCAAAGGCGATTCGCTCCGAGAAGTTGGTAACGCTATGTGTCACCAACTCATAAAGAGTGTTAAAAGTCATATTGTTCGTTTTATTTAGTTCTGATTTTAAGAACAAATCGGGTGCTAAGTTACGATATTTTATTAAATAATGTTAAATTTGTGCCAAAATATTTCAATGATACCTAAAATTTTAATCACGAACACCGCCAAGGAGGTAGGTTTCGACATTGTTGGCGTAGTTCCAGCGATGCCGTTGGAGGAGGAGTCGCAACGCTTTGGCGTGTGGCTCTCGGAGGGTCATCACTCCACACTCTCGTACCTTGAGCGCAATGTTGAGAAACGCTTCGATGCCTCGCGGTTGGTTGAGGGTGCAAAGAGCGTTGTTGTCTGCGGTGTGGCGTACCTATCGGAGTATAGTCGTGGCTACCCAGAGGGGTGGCGTACAAAGATCGCATCCTATGCTCTAAATCGTGATTATCATCTCACTATCAAGGAGATGCTCTCGGCTTTGGCAGAGCGACTCAAGGCTCACTATCCGCAGTTGCGCTTTAGGGTCTTTACCGACTCCGCACCTCTTGCCGAGAAGAGTTATGCACGACGTGCTGGCTTGGGGTGGATAGGGCGTAACTCTTTGCTTGTAACACCCGAATATGGTTCGATGCTTCTGCTTGGCGAACTCGTTATAGATGAGGTCGTTGATGAGTACGATAGTCCAAAGGAGTATATTGGTTGTGGTGAGTGTCGCAGATGTGTTGAGGCTTGCCCTAATGGTGCTATCTTGGAGGGTAGATATATCGATACAAGGCGTTGTATTGCGTGTCGCACGATAGAACCTATGGCGGAGGGCGAGAGTGTAGACCTCGATGGCTGGATATTTGGTTGCGATGCCTGTCAGTCAGTGTGTCCATATAATCAGCGAGCAATGCTACATACCAACCCTAATTTCGACCCTATTGTCGACCCGTTGTCGCTCGATAGCGATGCGTGGCTTGGTATGAGCGAGGAGGAGTTCTCTGCGTTGGCATCCACCACACCACTAACCCGTGCAGGACTGGAGAAAATTAGATCAATGATTAGGAGAGAGTAGTTGGTGGTTGTTCTGGTGAAATTGTTATTGGAGTAGTGGGCCTTCACAGGATGCCCATTATAGACTGTTTGCCTATAGTCTCCATCATAAAGCCATAATCAAACTTGATTAAAGCACCTCTCTCTTTGCACTTACTCCTAATTTATTGGTCTAAAACTTTGCGATTACAATATTTTATTGTATCTTCGCGGGTTGAATCATAAAACCGTCTATTTGGCGGGCGGTGAAGAGTGTGAAAAATAATAAGAATAAATAATTTAATACCTAAACTAATTATGACAAACAAAGTTCAGACTCCTGAGAATGACCTAATGGTCGAGACTAAGGGTAAGTTGGAGGTTTTCTTCGACAAGTATGGTGACAAGCTTCTTAAGGCTGTTATTGGTATCGCTATTGTTGCAGTAGTTGTATTCGTTGCAGTGAGCGTGGTTAAGGGTAGCACACAGAAGAAGGAGCAGGCTGCACAGGCAGCGTTGACAGTAGCGTTGACATCTGATGCTACAGTTGAGGCATATGAGGCTATCATCGCTGAGTATGAGGGTACTGCTGCTGCAAACACTGCTACTTATATTGCAGGTGCAGAGATGCTTAAGGCAGGCGACGTTGAGGCTGCTAAGGCTATGTTGGCAAAGTATGAGGATGGCAAGGGTGTTGCTGCTGAGGTTATCAATGGCTTGGTTTACACTCTTCGTGGTGACATCGCTGTTGAGGAGAACGACCTTCAGTCAGCTACAGATCTCTTTGGTAAGGCTCTTGCTGCAAGTGCAGATGTTCAGACTTGGGAGACTAACAGCGTGAAGCTCGCGTTGGTATACACTGCTATGGGTGATGTGGTTAAGGCAGAGGAGACATATGAGGCTCTTGTTGCTCGCTTCCCAGAGCTTAAGCAGAAGTACTCAAAGTATATCGCAGAGTAATTGCGAAAAGTAAATAATGGTTGATAGTATGAAGCGTAATAGCGAAAATTCGGTAGATATGAAGTTCGGCGTTATTGCCGTTAGCGAGTGTTCCGACTTCTTGGCAACAAACCTCGAGGCTGTCGTTGAGGCTCTTCGTAATCAGGGTTGCTTGGAGGAGAACATCGTGCTTAAGTATGTACCTACGCTTCACGACTCTGTTGTTGCTACGCAGTTTATGGCGCAGTACACCGATGTTGATGGTGTTATCGTCGTAGCACCCAAGGCGCAACTTATGGAGACCTTGCCACTTATGAATGGCATCATTCAGATACAGGTGCAGTGGTCTATGGTTGTGGAGATTGGCGGTGCCGAGTGCGCAAAGAATATCGTGTCGATGATATCGCTACAAAACGAGATGGAACTCGCCTCGGGCGTAAGCCGTGCCGAGCGTTCCGACCTCTGCTAAACAACCATATTACACAACTAAAGGCGCACCCTTCGGGGTGCGCCTTTAGTTTTAATTAGTAGTGAGTAATTAGTAATTAGTAAAAGTTAAAAGGCGTTGCCGTTTTTGGGGCTTTTGGCTGGGTAGTCTGGGTAGTCTGGGTAGTCTGGGTAGTCTGGGGAAAGCCCCAGTATCCCCAGTTTACTCATTATCCCCAGTCTCCTCACTCAATCTCGCATCGCAGATACCACACCTTTGAGGCAAAACTTCGTAATGCCTCGACTTTGCTACGGTTCGGCAGAACAAATAGATTTGCTCTGCTCTCACCTTAATCGCAAAGTTCAGTTTTCACTTTTCACTTTAAATGTGCGTCGCAGACACCACACCTTTCAGTTTTCACTTTTCACTTTTCACTTTTTAAAAGGCAAAGCCTTTTAGCAGTTACTAATTACTAATTACTAATTGTGTAAATTAGGTGTTCCAACTCGCGGAGTAGGTTGCGCTGTGGGTCTTCTGGGGCGTAGAGGGCAAACATTATAACTGTAGCCTTGCCTGTGGTGTCGTCGACGTTGACGAAGCAGACCATAGGACCACCCATAAAGTCGTTGGCTACCTCCCACCAACAACGTATCTCCATCCACTTTCTGCCTGCGATCTCCACATCGGGCGTAAAGGTCATTGATGATGGCTCGTTGCTAAGACGCATATATGAGTGCTGTGCGCCCTTGCTCGATATCGTTGCGAGTTTGTTATCTATTGCCGACATCACCGAGAAGGCGCGCATATCCTCTGGTAGCGAGGTGTCGATAGGTGTTGTGAAGGCGAAGATATAGTCTGCGCGCTTAGGGAAGTCGCGTATATACCATAGCAGGTCGCTGTCGCGTGTTGTAGCCTTGTAGAAATATGATGGTATGACCATCTCAAGACCCGTATGTGCCTTAAAGTCAGCCATTAGTTGCTCGGCAGGGCGTGCCGAGTTATAGGTGTTGCTACGGCTACGCTCCGCCTTCTCAAACTCGGCGCGTAGGGTAGTGGTGGCATCGGAGATAAACTGCACCGCCTCCTCTTTTGTTGGCGCGGTTATGGTAATAAGGGTCTGTGGGCGCGCATATGCATTCTTGGCGATGGAGTATGTCGCTTGTGATGCCGTAGGGTTGACGCTGATGATAAGGATGTTTGGGTACTTACGATCTAGTTCTGTGGCGCGTGCAGGTTCCACCTGCTTAACGATATTGAAGTAACCTTCGGGGCGTGTAAGTCCGGGTGCTCTCTCCTCCAAGAGGTCGCATACGGCATAACTTAATTCGCCACGCCATACATCGTCGTTGCACATAACCACAACATCGTATGCCTTACCCATAGTGTTCTTCTCGGGTAGTGCGCTCTTGGTGCGACAACCGCCCGCTATAAGAACCATTGCCATCAGAATGGCGGTATATACTGCTCGTTTCATACCTTATTATTATATAGTGTTTACAATTACAGGTGTTTATGACGGCTCTATCGTTAGCACTATGGCTGTTGTTATAGAGCAATCATTATGATGAGCAAAGGTAGCGATATTTTTCTAAAACTAAAAATATTTGTATATTTGTGGTCTAAATAGAGTATGGTATGCGTATAAAGCCGGGAAGATTATTAAGGTGGTTGTTTCCGAATGTCATCTGGAAGATGGATGACCCAGATGGTCTATATCTTACTTTCGACGATGGTCCTACGCCTGGTGTTACGGAGTGGTTGCTCCAGACGTTGGATAGGTATAATGCCAAGGCAACATTCTTTGTGTTGGGCAAGAATGTGGAGTTGTATCCCGATTTATACCAACTTATCCTCGACAAAGGACATAAGATAGGTAACCACACCTACTCGCATCAGAAGGGTTGGGAGTTGTCGTTGGAGCGTTATATCGAGGATGTAGATCTTGCAGGAGATATGCTCCATACCGAACTCTTCCGCCCACCATATGCACGTGTCACACGCAAGCAACTCAAGGTTATAGCACAGCGTTACCGCATAGTAATGTGGAATGTCCTATCGCGCGACTATAACACCGCTCTCACACCACAGTTATGTCTTAAGGAGACGCTATATGGTCTGCGTGGTGGCGATATCATCTCGTTGCACGATAGTGCTAAATCGTTTAAGAATACAAGCGTGGTGCTTCCCGCAATCTTGGAGAAGGCAAAGGAGTTGGGTTTGAAGTGCAAAATCTTGGAGTTGTAGTCTATGAGAGTTGTCGTTGCTGTCACCGCTGCCAGCGGTGCTATCTATGCCCGCCAATGTGTGGAGTTGCTCTTGTCAAGCAGTGCTGTGGAGCGTATCGCACTTATATATAGTCGTGAGGCAGAGGCTGTTGCAAAGGCTGAAGGCGTTGCGATGCCTACGGATAGCCGTATCGAGGTATTTGGTAACGATGATATGTGGGCGTCGCCAGCAAGTGGCTCGGCACGATGGGATAGTATGATTATCGTACCCTCTACGATGGGTACTATAGGTCGTATTGCGTCGGGAGTATCGCAGACTCTTATCGAACGCTCGGCAGATGTAATGTTAAAGGAGCGTCGTAGGCTTGTTATTGTTGCCCGCGAAGCTCCCTATTCACTTATTCACTTGCGTAATATGACCACCCTTACCGAGGCTGGTGCTATTGTTGTCCCTGCATCGCCATCCTTCTACTTCTCTCCACAGAGTATCGAAGAACTATGCCTTACAATCTCTATGCGTGCCGTAGAGTTGGCAGGTATCTCGGTTTCGCACCGAGAGTGGGGCGAGTAAAAAGTAAGACAGCCATCCCCAAGACTAAGAGAGTGAATAAAAAGATGTAGTTTTAGGCTTGCGAAGCCCGAAAAAGCGGAGTTTACTGGGCGTAAATGAGCATTTTGAGGGCAAGCGTAACGACAAAATACACTTTTTATTCACTCTCTCTTATTATCTATCGAAGGCCTGAGCCTTAAGTGCTATGCCCTCGCCATCTGGTGTTACAAGCACTACGCCTGCCTCCTCGCGGGTGATATGACCAATCACATCCACCAAACCGAGTTTCATCACGCTCTCCTGTGCGCTTAGTGGCACGGTGAAGAGTAGTTCGTGGTCCTCGCCACCGTTGAGTGCTGCGATGACAGGGTCTATGCGCATCTCCTCGGCAAGTTCCGATGTCTGACGTGCTATAGGTATACGCTCAAGGTATATGCGCGCACCACACTGCGACGAGCGACATATCTGGCGTAGGTCGGATGCAAGACCATCCGATAGGTCTATCATCGATGTAGGTTTTATTCCCTCCTCGCGTAGTGCTGCGAGTACATTTACTCGTGCGCGTGGCTTGAGGTAACGCTCCAAGAGGTACTCATATCCTTGGAACTTTGGCTCAGGGTTGTCGATATCCTTCAACACGCGCTTCTCACGCTCCAAGAGGTGAAGACCCATATATGCAGCACCGAGGTTTGAGGTGATGCAGATAAGGTCGTGCTCCTTTGCGCCATTGCGGTATACCACATCCTCCTTCTTGGCTCTTCCCGTTGCTGTTATGGTGATTATAAGACCATTTATAGAGGCTGTGGTGTCGCCACCAACGATATCTACGCCCAACTCCTCGCAAGCGCGCTCCATACCCTCGTACAAGGCATCCAACGCCTCGACAGATATCTTTGCCGACACACCGAGTGCTACGGTCACCTGTTCTGGCTTGCCGTTCATTGCGAGGATGTCGTTTACACCACGCACAATAGCCTTATATCCAAGGTGTTGAAGTGGGAAGTAACTAAGGTCGAAGTCGATACCCTCGATCATCATATCTGTTGTTAGTAGCATCACCTCCTCGCCAAGGTCTATGACGGCAGCGTCGTCGCCTGCAGTGGTTAGCGATGAGGCGTTACGCTTCTTAAGGCGTGCTGTGAGGCGGTCGATAAGTCCATACTCACCCAATGATGCAATTTCGGTTACTCCCTTACTCATAATAGTCGTTATTAAATTTTCTGCAAAAGTATTATATGGATTGGAATATTGCAAAAAAAAATATATCTTTGCCTCAAATTTTTTTAAAGATACCCAGTGTGGGGTACAAAAACGTAAAACTTAATAGAAATGTTGAACATTATACTTTTTGGTGCGCCAGGATGTGGTAAGGGTACTCAGGCAGCGCGTTTGGCTGAGCATTACGATTTGTACCATATCTCTACAGGCGAGGTTATACGCTCGGAGATTAAGCGTGGTACGGAGTTGGGTAAGAGTATGGAGGGTTATATCTCGCGTGGTGAACTTGCGCCAGACTCTATCGTGGTGGAGATGGTACGCGACTATATGCGCTCGCACAACGATAAGGGTTGCATCTTCGACGGCTTCCCACGCACTACTGCACAGGCAGAGATTTTCGATACATTGCTCGAGGAGATTGGCTCGAAGGTAGATGTGATGATCTATATGGATGTTCCAGAGGAGGAACTTGTTAAGCGTATCTTGTTGCGCGGTAAGGATTCGGGTCGTGCCGATGATGCTTCGGAGGATGTTATCCGCAACCGTATCGAGGTATACCGTCAGCAGACCGCTATCGTAGCAGACCACTACACCAAGCAGGGCAAGTACTCTGAGGTTAACGGCTTGGGTACTTTTGATGAGGTATTCGACCGCCTTGCAGAGGTTATCGATGCCAAGAGATAAAATTGGGTGTAAAAATATCTACGCGGGCGGTTTCGACACAATAAATCGAAGTCGCCCGCGCTATTATATAAACTGAAAACTGAAAACTGAAAAGTGAAAGGTGAAAAGTGAAAACTGAACTTTGCGATTAAGGCGAGTGAAGAACAAGTTTATTTGTTATTCCGAGCCGTAGCAAAGTCGAGGCATTACGAAGTTTTGCCTCAAAGGTGTGGTGCCTACGGCGTGTGTTTATAAAGTGAAAACTGATAAGTGTAAACTGAAAACTGAAAACTGTACTTTGCTCAGCAAAGTCGAGGCATTACGAAGTTTTGTCTCAAAAGTGAGGTGCGCTTCGCGCGAGAGGTTGAGTGAGGAGACTGGGGATAATGAGTAAACTGGGGATACTGGGGCTTTCCCCAGACTACCCATAATACTCATACTATCCACAATCCCCAGCAATAAGCCCCAAAAAAGGCACGCCTTTTAAACTGAAAAGAAGAATGCATAGTCTGTTAAAATACATAGTAGTTGTTGTGCTCTGCCTCGTGGTGGAGGGTGTTGAGGCTAAGAGTTATCGTGTGCGCGATGTGCAGAATGTGCAACGTGTGGATAGCAGACGCTTTGTTACAAACCCCGATGGAATACTCTCACGCGAGGCTGTGGAGGCTCTCGACTCGATATGCTACGCCCTGAAGGTGAGCGGTATAGCCGAGGTTGCTATTGTCGCGGTGGATGATATCCGTCCACGCGATATGGTAGGCTTCTCGCAGGAGTTGTTCGAGGGGTGGGGTGTTGGCGACGATGAGTTGGATAATGGTCTTGGCATCCTGCTTGTGGGTGATATGCGTGAGATACGCTTCCATACGGGCTACGGCTTGGAGGGTGTGTTGCCCGATGCTCTCTGCTACCGCATACAGCAGGACTATATGGTGCCATACTTCCGCAATGGCGACTACTCTCGGGGTATGGTCGCAGGTTTGCGTGCTATAGATAGCGTGCTTTCGGGCGAGGATTTGCCTGTGGCAAAGAGCGAGGAGGATACGGGTGCTATGATTATGGCCCTGGTATTTGTGGTGTTATGTATCCTGCTCCCTATGATACTTATGGTTATACACGCTCGCGGGCAGACCAGATGTCCGCAATGTGGTAAGCATACGTTGCGCGTGGTGAGCAAGCAGAGGGTTACGATAAACTCTTCCATAACGCGCGTTACAACCATCCTGCGATGCGATAATTGTGGCTCGGAGCATACGCGCACCGAGAATCAAAATAACCATCGCGGTGGTGGAGGCATATGGATAATGCCTATGGGAGGTTTTGGCTCTGGTCGTGGCGGAGGTTTCGGTGGCGGAGGCTTCGGTGGAGGTAGCTTTGGCGGTGGTGGCTCTGGCTCGAGTTGGTAACAGACAGTATAAACTAAAATATTGTGAGTTATGAAAAACAAATCATTATGGATTGTTCTCGGCATTGTTGCCGTAGTGTTGATTTGGGGTGTAAGCACCTACAACGGTTTGGTTACTAAGGATGAGAAGGTGGCCTCTGCGTGGGCAAACGTGGAGACTGTATATCAGCGTCGTGCCGACCTTATCCCTAACCTTGTAAATACCGTTAAGGGTTATGCTACACACGAGAGCAAGACCCTTGCAGAGGTTACCGAGGCGCGTGCAAAGTCTACGGCTATCAGCATCGACCCATCGACTGCGACACCTGCCCAGATGGAGGCGTGGATGAAGGCACAGGGCGAGGTAGGCTCGGCTCTTGGTCGCCTTATTGCTATCTCGGAGAACTACCCAGAGTTGAAGGCAAACCAGAACTTCTTGGAACTCCAGAAGCAGTTGGAGGGTACGGAGAATCGTATCTCTACCGAGCGCAGAAAGTATAACGAGGAGGTACGTGGCTACAATGCCAAGATTCGTCGTTTCCCAACAAACCTCATTGCAGGTATGTTTGGCTTCGAGAAACGTGTGATGTTCGAGGCTCAGGAGGGTGCTGATGTTGCACCAGTGGTGGAGTTCTAAACGAACTGAAAACTGAAAACTGAAAACTGAACTTTGCGATTAAGGTGAGAGCAGAGCAAATCTATTTGTTCTGCCGAACCGTAGCAAAGTCGAGGCATTACGAAGTTTTGCCTCAAAGGTAAGGTATGCTTCGCATAAGATTCATAATATGCGTTGCAGATACCTTACTTTTTAGTTTTCGCATTTCCGTTTCACATTAATTTGCTATTCCGAAGAAATAATTGTATATTTGCCCATAATATATAGGAAAATATGCTTATTAGAGTTTGTACAATACTTCTGTTTTCGTTGTTCTCGGTGGTTGCTGTAAAGGCGCAGGTGGCAGAGCCTGAAAAGGACAAAGCGTTAGAGTCTGTGGCAGAGTGGGTTAAGTTAACTCCCGAGGAGTATATCTATCGCTGGCGTGCCACTGCGGTGGATAATATGGAGGTCTATGGCATCCCTGCCAGCATCACTATGGCGCAGGCGATACTTGAGTCGGGCTTCGGCAATGGCTATCTTGCCCGTGTGGCTAACAACCATTTTTGCATCAAGTGCAAGAAGTCGTGGACAGGTCGCACCATCACCCACGCTGATGACCGCCCTGACGACTGCTTTAGGGTCTACGATAGTGCCGAGGAGTCCTTTGCCGACCACGCTGACTTCCTATGCAGTGGCGAGCGTTACGACTTTCTCTTTTCATACGATATCACAGACTATAAGAGTTGGGCAAAGGGCTTGAAGAAGGCGGGTTATGCAACAGCCGAGGACTATGCCGAGCGACTTATAAGCGTTGTGGAGCGATATAATCTATCTCTGTTGGATCAGAAGGGTGGTATAGCGTTGTATGATGAGTACTTGGCTGATAAATTGGGTGTTAAGATTGAACCTGTTGCCAAGGAGAGCGTTTCGGTGTCACAAGATACTGCTAATGAGACATCGGGTGCAGAGAGTGCCAACCTACGCATCGCCTACTCGGATAGAGGTGTCGACCCAAACAACTATCGTGTAACGATAAACTCTCACGCAGGATATAATGTCTACCGCACCAATGGTACATTCTATGTCATTGCTAATGAGGGTGATACATATGAGCGTATAGGCGAGTTGTTTGAACTATCGCCAAAGTTGCTCCGTAGATTCAACGATGTCAAGAAACCAGCACAGCCTGTAGCCAACGACATTATCTACATCGAACCAAAGATGGCATCGTGGGATGGCGAGGAGATGCTCCACACCGTTACAGCGGGCGAGACACTCTACTCTATATCGCAGATGTACGGTATACGTTTAAAGTCTCTTATACGACTTAACAAGGCTTGCAAGGGCAAGGATATCGTAGAGGGACAGACCATACGCTTAAGATAGCAAATAATAACTAAAACATATTAAGGATGAGTACATTACGTGGTAAGATTTTAGAGACTATAGTCAAGAAGTCGACCCTTAAACAGCAAATCTTCGACAACACCTTCTCAAGTTTCAATCTTCTGAAGGAGACGCTCTTCGAGATGGCATCGGAGATAGACGACGAGTTGGATGGTAAACTCGACCGTAGAGTGCGTATCGAGTACCGCGATAGAGGTAAGTTCGATGCGCAGTTGCAGGTAGCAAGCGATATATTGCTCTTCCAGATGCATACCGATGTCTTTGAGTTCGACTCAAACCATATCATCTGGCAGAATGGTTATGTTCAGGAGGATAGAGATAACTCCTATATTGGTGTTATCAACATCTACAACTTCCTTTCTGACTCGCTGAAGTACAATCGTAATGCCGATGAGGGTTACCTTATTGGTCGTATCTTCATCAACCGCGAGAAGGCATTCTTTGTTGAGGGTAAGCGTCAGACGCTTGTTCGCCCTATGGCTTTTGGTACGCGCAAGATTGACCGCGAGGCATTGGTGGATGTCATCGAGACGGCTATTAACTACGCTCTCAACTTCGACCTGCTTATGCCACCATACGACGAGAATATCCGCGTTACGGTAGATCAGTTCAACTCGAAACTCGATAACTCGAAGTTTACAACAGGTAAGCGTTTAAGTTACGACTTTTCGATAGACGATATTTAAGGGAGGTTCTATAAATTAGGTCGAGATGATTTTGTAGGCTATTTCGAGCAGATTCATTATTTCTTATGAGGGCGCAATGCGAGCATTGTAACCGAGTAAAGATAAGGAAGATGTCGAAATAGGCACAAAAGCAACCGAAATAGAATTTCCGAAACAACGAAAACTTTTATACTAATTTATAGAACATCCCTTAATTTTGTTGTGATAGGGGTGTGTCAACCCCTTACGACGGCAAAATACCAACCCTCGGAGTTGTTTAGAGGGTGCTAACTAACAGAGATTACTAATAACTAAATTCCTCATTACTCACTATGAAGAAGCTTTTATCAACAATAGCGATGCTGGTAATGGCATTTACAGCATCGGCGCAGGTTAGTTACCTGCAGATGGTCGAGGCTCGCAATCAGAGCGCACCAGACTACATTGCCCCAGCATCCCTAACCCCTGCTGTAGGCACAGACCAGTATATGGAGTTGGAGGGCAACTGCGTGAAACTATACGACTACCATAAGGAGTCGGAGGGTGTGACAGTCTTCACAACCGACCACGTTATTATGTCCTACGTTAAGTCGCCAGACGGCACTATGGCATTGTACGAGAAGTGGGAGGGCGCGTCGCCACGACAGGAGATTTACCGCCACTCGTTCATCTCGGACTACTATATTGCTTGTCCTGATGGCTCAACAATCAAGATTGACGATGTCCGCGATATCAGTTTCTCGCCAGACTCAAAGTTCTTGGCGATGAGTTATAACAACGATATCTTCCTCTACAATCTTGCTACCAACGAGATTTATAACATTACCGACGACGGCAGATGGAATCATATCATCAACGGTACTACCGACTGGGTATACGAGGAGGAGTATGGCTTCACCAAGGCTTATGCCTTCTCTCCAAATAGCGAGGAGATTGCCTACCTTAAGTTCGACGAGAGCCTTGTTAAGGAGTTCGAGATGATGCGTTACGACAACAATCTATATAACACCGCCTACCGCTTTAAGTATCCAAAGGCTGGCGAGGAGAACTCTGTTGTTACGCTTCACGTCTACAACCTTGCAACACGCCAGACTCGTAAGATTGATACAGGTGCCGAGACTAACCAGTATATCCCACGCATCGGCTATACCCCTGCGGGTAACCTCTTCTACTACCGCGTCAACCGCCTACAGAACCACTTCGAGGTGGTTATGGTGGATGCTGATGGCTCACAGCGCGTTGTCTACAACGAGCAGGATGAGCGTTATGTAGAGCGTCCTAATGACGAGACCATCACCTTCGTTGATGGCGACAGATTTATCGTTCGCGAGGAGACCTCTGCGGGTTGGTTCCACCTATATTTGCACTCTGTAGCGGAGGGTCGTCTCTGCGCTCTTACATCGGGCAACTGGGAGGTTACCGATATCGTGGGTATCTCGCCAGATAAGAAACTCGTATACTATATGTCTACCGAGCAGTCGCCATTGGAGCGTCATCTATACTCTGTAACCCTCGATGGCAAGAAGAAGACTTGCATCCTCTCAAAGCCAGGTTATTGGAGAGTCTACCCATCTGCAAATATGAAGTATTTCGCTGCCGAGCACTCTGCTACCGATTGCTATCCTACATCAGCGGTATATAACGCTAAGGGTAAGATGCTTCGCTCGCTTATGACAGAGCCTGCAACGAACGAGGTTCCTGCTTACCAGCGTAAGTATGCTACCTTCACTACCGAGCGTGGCGATGAACTTCAGTATTTCCTTATCTACCCAGAGAAGTTCGACCCTGCAAAGCAGTATCCAGTCCTTATGACTCAGTACTCTGGTCCTGGCTCACAGGAGATTGCTAACCGCTGGACTACCGACTGGGAGGAGACATTGGCGCGTAACGGCTATATCGTTGCTTGCTGTGATGCTCGTGGTACTGGCTATCGTGGCGAGGAGTTCAAGAAGGTTACATATGCTAACCTCGGCTATTGTGAGGTTGAGGATCAGCTCTCATTTGCACGTCACCTTGCATCGCAGACCTTTGTGGATGCTAATCGTATCGGTATCTATGGTTGGTCATATGGTGGCTTTATGGCTCTTGGTTGCGCACTCAAGGGTGACGGCATCTTCAAGATGGCTATCGCTGTTGCTCCTGTGACCTCTTGGCGTTACTACGACTCTATCTACACCGAGATCTATAACGGTCTACCACAGGATAACCCTTCAGGCTACGACGATAACTCTCCAATCAACTTTGCAGATCGCCTAAGTCTTAACACACGCCTTCTTATCATCCACGGTACTGCTGATGATAACGTACACTTCCAGAATGCTATGGAGATGTGTCGCGCCCTTAACGACGCAGGCAAGCAGTATGATATGATGGTTTATCCCGACCAGAACCACTCTATGCGTCCATCGGGTATGATTCATATTCGACAGAAGATGGTGGATTACTGTCTTGAGAACCTATAATCCCTTAATTTCTTGTGATAAGGGGTCATCTGCGACCTCTCAATCATTGCCCCAAATAGGAAATACGCCAAGTATGTCCTATCTGGGGCAATTTCTTTATCGAGGCCACATCTAACCCCTTCTGACAAGAAATTTCTCGTGATAAGGGGTTATCTTTGGCACCAAGCTCATCACCCCGAATGGGGATAAAATAATTAGTAATGAGTAGAGAGTAATTAGTAATAGTTAAAAGGCTATGCCTTTTTATATGTTACCCTTTAGGCCCTTTTCTGCCTCTTTCTGCCCTTTGGTATTAGGCGCAGTAATCAACCTCCGCGCGAAGCGCACCTCACTTTTTAGTTCTCACTTTTCACCTTTCAGTTTGTTTTGGCACGGTATATGCTCATAAGGGTTGTATGAAACGCTTAATTTTAACTTTCGCAATTGTTATGACGACAATATCGTGTAATGCACAGAGTGATATCAATCGTGCTACCGTCGCGTCATTGGATGTGGAGCGCTATATGGGGCGCTGGTATGAGATTGCGCGCTACGACCATAGCTTCGAGCGCAATATGGAGTACTGCAAGGCGCAGTATACACTCCTCCCAGATGGCAAGATACTCGTTGAGAATAGCGGCGTAGATAGCCGTAACGGCAGGTTTAGAATTGCAGATGGCAAAGCAAAACTCGGAGACCACCCTGGGCAGCTACGCGTCTCCTTCTTTCTGTTCTTCTACTCCGACTACAATGTCCTTGCCCTCGACAACAACTATGAGTGGGCGTTGGTAGGTAGTAAGTCGCCCAAGTATCTCTGGATACTATCGCGCACACAAAAGCTCCCAGAAGGGGTGCTTGACGATATCTTGTCGATAGCCACCGAAAGAGGTTACGACACCTCGGAGTTGGTGATGGTAAAACAGTGATAGTAGGGACTTTTAAGGGTGCTTAAGGGTCAATGAGTATAATGTACTAATAACTGTTAACAACCGTTAATAACCCTTAATTACCGCTAACATCCTTTAACCAATAGAAACACTAAAGGCGAC
>JAGCKG010000117.1 GCA_017647625.1 Alistipes sp.
CTGTTTCGAGGGCGCTATGCGGGCATAGCAACCGAGAAAAGATATGAAAGATGCCGAAATAGACACAAAAGCGACCGAAAGATAAAATACAACCTCCTATTGTTAAACTTAATTTACTAATTTATAGAACATCCCTTAATAAATAATCGGGCTAATGAAGAGACTCATATATAGCGTTTTATCGCTCCTTGTAGTTGCAACTATGGCTGTGTCGTGCAATGGCGATGAACAGCGTATGCAGATACTAAAGGTCTATAACTGGGGCGATTATATCGACGAGGACTTGCTTGGTGAGTTCGAGGAGTGGTACTTCGAGCAAACAGGTGAGCAGGTGGAGATTATCTACCAGACATTCGATATCAACGAGGTTATGCTCGCGAAGATTGAGAATGGCGAGGCGGACTTCGACGTGGTATGCCCTTCGGAGTATATCATCGAGCGTATGTTGCGCAACGAACTACTTCTACCTATCCTTACACCAGAGTTTGTCGAGGAGATTAACTCTCGCGATATCAACTACTTCGACTGCGTGTCGCCATACATCAAGGAGCAGTTCTCGCTGTTGGAGGCACCAGAGGGTGTAGACCCTAACGACTACTCGGTAGGATATATGTGGGGTACTACGGGTATCCTATACAATAAGAACTATGTTACCGAGGAGGAGGCATCATCGTGGTCGTTGATGTTCGATAAGCGTTTGGAGGATAAAATCTTTGTTAAGGATGCCTTCCGCGATGTATACTCTCCAATTCTTATCTATGCCAAGACTTTGGAGGGGAGAGCCAACGGCACTTTGGGTGAGGATGAATATTTGGATATCGACACCATCCACGAACTTATGTACGACTCATCTGACGAGTCTATAGCCTTGGTTGAGGGTTACCTCAAGCGTATGAAGGAACTTGTGGCAGGCTGGGAGGCAGACTTCGGTAAGGAGATGATGACGCAGGAGAAGGCGTGGATAAACCTAATGTGGAGTGGCGATGCTGTATGGGCTATCGATGAGGCGTCGTCGGTAGATGTAGAACTCGGCTATGCCGTTCCTGTGGAGGGTAGTGTAGTATGGTTCGATGGTTGGGTTATCCCTAAGTATGCTCGCAACCTACGCGCTGCGCGCTACTTTATCGACTATATGTGTTTGCCGGAGAATGCTATCCGCAATATGGATGCTACGGGCTATGTCAGTGTTGTGGCTACCGAGGAGGTATTCGATGCGTTGGAGGATCTAAGTTACTGCGAACAAAGGGTGTGCGACCTCAGTTACCTCTTTGTAGATAGCGAGGGTAACCCTATCGAGGGTTCAGAGAGTGTCTTGGCAGACCCAGTGTTGTACCCAGATAAGAGCATTATCGACCGCTGTGGCGTTATGCACGACTCGGGCGATAGAACAGATAAGATGCTCGAGATGTGGTCGCGCGTTAAGGGCGATAACCTCTCTGTGGGTATGCTTGTGGGTATCATCATCTTCTTTGGACTACTCCTTGTGTGGGGCGTGTGGCGTAAGGTTGATAGTTATCGCCGTAAACAGAAACTCAAGAAACGCCGCCACCACAGCAAGGCTAAAGCGAAGTAACCTATTACTAATCTTTATAATATTTAATTAAATGACAAGAAAGTTTACTCTATTTCTTGCCTCAATGCTTATTGCATTTACAGCGGAGGCTACTATGCCAATGATTGGCACTACAACCACTGACGAGCAGCCTGCAAACCTTGCTTTCGTTGAAAGCGAAGATGAGGGTTTCTGGTGGGGAGCATCGTTTGATATGGCGTCAAACTATATCTGGCGAGGTTTCGACCAGCCATATTGTGGCGGTAATCGTAATATGTTCGACCCTGCACTTCAACCGGGTGTTAGCTTTGGTTATGGTAATTTCTATATCGACCTTTGGGCTAACCGCTCACTTATAAGCACATATACCGAGTTCGATATCTTCCTTGGCTACGAGAAGGATAACCTTACTATTACCCTCTACGATGTACTTTGGGGTGTGAGTGAGGATATGAGTACTATGAACCCACTCAAGGGCGAGAATCATAGCCTTACAGCCACTATAGACTACACATTCTTCGACCGTCTACGTCTACACTGGGCAACAACCTTTATCCACTCTGGCGATAAACTTATTAATGGTAAGCAGGCATACTCATCATACTTCGAGGTTGCCTATACCCACCCAGTATGCGACCTCTTCGACCTTGAACTTACCGCAGGTGCTACACCTTGGTCAGGTCCTTTCTGGTGCTTCGAGCGCGAGGGTAGTGGCTATTCTGATAACTACGCTAAAGGCTTCAATGTTACCAACTTAAGCCTTATGGGTCTTAAAGATTTTGAACTTGGCGATTTCACTATTCCTGTCAAAGCAGGTTATATCTTTAACCCGATGACGAAGTTTCATTATGTGTTAGTTCAAACAGGTATTGCCTTCTAATTTCTTGTGATAAGGGGTCATCTGCGACCTCTCAATCATTGCCCCAAATAGGAAATACTCCAAGTATGTCCTATCTGGGGCAATTTCTTTATCGAGGCCACATCTGACCCCTTCTGACAAGAAATTGGGTTGTGCTGCCCGGTGGGTCTGTGTCTGTTTCGCTTGTGTCAAGCGACAGCTACGCTGTGGGGAAACTGGGTATTCTGGGGATAGTGGGGATGAGGTCGTGCGTTAGTCCGCGTTGTCGCTATTCTGCGCTTTGCATTGCATTGTAGTTTAATGATGCTCGCGCTTCCCCATAATACCCA
>JAGCKG010000118.1 GCA_017647625.1 Alistipes sp.
GCTGAAAGCATCTAAGCGCGAAGCCATCTCCAAGATAAGTTTTCCCTTGAGGGGCGTAGGAGACTACTACGTTGATAGGCTACAGATGTAAAGACAGTAATGTCAAAGTCGAGTAGTACTAATTACCCGAATGGCTTTCTTAAAATACTATCTCATCTTCGGTATATGTCAAAGATTTAGTGGCGTTGGCACCACTCAAAACTAAGCCAAGTAAAACAAAGGTTCTTTAGGTGGTTATAGCAGTGAGGTTCCACCTCTTCCCATTCCGAACAGAGAAGTTAAGCTCACTAACGCCGATGGTACTGCCTATTTAGGTGGGAGAGTAGGTAGCCGCCTCTTCAAGCCAAGTCATAGCGACTTGGCTTTTTTTTGTTTATAAGCCAAGTCGCACCACTTGTCTTGAAGAGCCGGCTTAGCCGGTTATATTTACATTCCCTCCAAACCTCCCTTTAAGTGCGCTTTGCTTCTTTTCGTTGCTACGGCTCGGAATAACAAGTGAGCTTGTTTTTCTCTCGCCTTAAACGCAACGTTGACAAAGGGAGGCTTTTAGCTAGCACAGTCCTTGAGGTCGTCTACTCTGTTGGCACGCTATAAATTCTGCGCAAATAGAAAAATAGAGAGACCGAAGATTTGCTCCTTTTCTTTTTGCATATAGCACCATATCTATCGCACTAGACTTGTAATGACCTATAGGCTGTAGCCTTGCTATTATCCTTATGTTCATTACTTCGCTATGCACGATACCTGATGCACTCTCTGCAAAAATCAAGAGGAGCAAGTTAAGCTCATATTGTTGCTTATAACTCTTGATGCCAAGTTGCTCTTCGGTGGGGGATGTGTGGAGACTGTGGATGATTAATTGATGCCGCAAGATTGAGAAAAGATGGGCTTGTTGTAAACCTTTAGTTTGCCCACCGTTGGTGGTGGGGATATTGGGTATTCTGGGGATGCTGGGTATTGTGATGCTTAGTGCGCTTGGAGTGTTGTATCTTATTGGCAAGACCACCCAGTATCAATCGGATATATTGATCGTGGCGTGGGTATTATTTTTAGTCCCCGTATTGTGTGTGGGTCGAGGTAGTTAAGCTGCTTCTTGCAAACATGAGGTTTGCACACTTATCATATTATACTGCATTGGCATATTGTGGATTTTGACACATAATAACTTAATATAAATAATAACGAGTCTAACAAAAACTGTTAGACTCGTTTTATAATATTTATATTATAGCTATTTCATGAGGTTTTTCAAATAGTCAATATATGATACTGCGCCACTTAGAGACATATTTTTCTTTCTAATTAGAATAGATCTTGCATCTAGTTCTTTTCCAGCGTTTATTAAGTTGATAATTTCTGTATTAAACTCATTGTCAAACATCGTTTTTGAGTCATCTACTTTTGTTATATCTAATTTTACAACTTCTTGTTTTTGTTGAGTTGTTGTTTCTTCTTCTTTATTTTGTAATATTGAATTAGACGATTCTTCTTCAATATTAGGCATAGAGTGTTGTGCTTCAATCTTTTCAATAGTTCTTAGAATTTCACCACAATAGTCAAGTTTAGATGAAATGTTAATAAAAGTATGAAGCAAAGCCTTCAGTAGTATTATTGAAAATATACTTATAATCGCAATTATAATAATTGTCCCCCCAACAGCAAAACCTAACTCTGCCCATGCAACTACGCCAAATATAGCTGTAATTATGCATCCAATTAAGCAGATAGTACACACTACATTAATTAAATTTCTTGAGGTCTGTTCAGCAGTTTCGTTAATTTCAATCTTTTTCATAGTTCTAAGATATTTAAGTTAAACAATAAGTATTGTTGCTGCAAGATGGCAACCGTTTAACTCAAAAAGAGAAGCGTGGGAGCGCTCACACCTTGAAGGGACGACCAAGTACCCATACACACGCAAGCACAACCCACGCCATAAGGCGTGGACATTTATTGTGCCTGTTGCTTGTGTGTAATAATTTGGTCGTTTTACAAGGTTCGCAACAGCCTAAATGCCATCAAAACAAATTGCGTATTCCGCAATCATTACAACAAAGTTAGCAAAATTTTTATTCCGTGGAGCTTATTTATACGAAAATTTGTAGGTCTTATGAGGTGCGAACTATTTATCTATATACTAATATGAGCAATGAACAGTGGTGTTTTAATATTCAATAATGGCAAAATCAATCATATAGTATTCATAACCGTTCAATAGTATATTTATAAACGCCCATTGATATTCAGGGGGTTGTGTAGGTTGTGAGGATAGATTATCTTTGTTCATATAAACATAAAATTACATTCATATGGATACAATTGAGCAGATGAACACACCATTTTGTGGCGCGGTGATAGAGTATATATCGCGCGGTAGTGATACCACAGAGGAGTTGGTGACCGAAGGTTACGACATAATGTGTGTGTTGAGCGGATCGAGCAGTTTCGTGGAGGCGGGTGTGGAGCGTCGTATATACGAAAACGAGATACACATCTTCAGTCGTGGTGTTCACTCCATATCTAATCGTGTGGGTAGCGATGGCGTCTTTCGCGATATAGTTATCCATATAGATCAGGACAAACTCTTTGGGCGTGTGCGTCACTCCTCGCGTGAGCAGGAGCGTTTTGAGGAGGCGATACTAAAGGGTATATCGTCGAATATATCTATTGATGAACTTGCCGATATATGTTGTCTCTCGGCATCGACATTCAAGCGCAGATTCAGGGAGCGTTACTCCTCGTCGCCACACAAGTGGTTTTTAAGTTGTCGTTTGGAGATGGCAGCGATGATACTAAAGCAGACAGATGTTCCCACGCGCTACATAGCCTCGTTGTGTGGTTTTATCAATGTCTCACACTTCATAGCCACCTTCAAGCGTCGTTTTGGCACTACACCATCGCACATCGCCCGACAGGTTTAGGGTAGTGGTTACTTATGCCACTCCTCTATCTGCTCGCCGAGGTAGTTGAAGCGTGCTTGCAGTTCCCCGTTGTGTACAACGCTAATGCCATCAGTAGGGTTATATACCACCGAACTATAGAGTGGCTGTATGATATAGCGACCTTTGCGATCGATGATGCCCATCTTGCTATTTTTGAGTTGCACCACAGCGCGGTTACTACTGAAGTCGGTTGCCCACAGGTACTCATCAGCGATTATCACATTATCGTTCCTATCCTTAAAGCCTACGCCATTGCGGGATGTAAATCTTCGGCACGACTCGACAATGGGATAGATAATATTTCCTTCGCCATCTGTTGTGATGCTATGCAGGCGTAGTTGTTCGAGACTCTTTGCTGTAGGCTCATCGGGGATGCCCAAACTATTGATGCTTCGCTCGATAGCCATAAAGCCCTCGTCGTCGCCGCCAAAGCCATAGTGCAGGTTATAGTTGCAGATGCTATGCCAATGGTAGTTGCTATCTACGAGGATGTTATTAAGGTTTATGTTGCTATGGCTAATGTCGAGTTGTTTAAGCCTTGATTTGAACTCCTCAAGACCGCTTATCAGATTCGACTTCGAGAGCGTGTATATCGCCTCATTAAGTCTAATACCTTGTAGCATAGGATCCATAACAAGCGAGCAACTGCCAGTGCCGATACCGCTATATAGTATCTCATCCTCTACGATGCTGATATCGCAGAAGTTGGTCTCTTTTGCACACGTCACTGCCTCGCGCACCATATCTGTACCTTTTATGGTTATAGGTGCGTAGAAGAGGTACTCATCGCCATCTAATGAACCCTCCAGCACTGCGATATGTTTGTTGCAGAGGAAGGTTTCGGGGTAGCAGATGATGTTATGTAGTGTGCGTAGTCGGCTTTGTGGATATTTCAGACTACACAGAAATTGCGATGTTGAGCAGATATTCATACTATCTATTGCGGTGTACTATATTTTTCGCATCCATCGGTACCTATATCGACCAGTGCGAGAATCTCGCATATCGATGCATTGCGGGCAAAACATTTATAGGGTCGTTGTCTACCACAGTCAGAGAGGTCCTTGATGATATATTCAAGTTCCTCGGGCAGGGTGCTCGACATATTATATAGCAATTGGCAGTCGTGGTCGTGGCTAAAGAGGTCGCATACCGAAGGAAAGAGGATGTTATCGCTCTCATCAGCCTCGTTGGCAAGGTATATGTTTAGCAGTAGCGTTGTGCCATCCTTTGTGCCAATGCTTTGTATCTCGGATGCCATATCGAGAAGTTCAGAGTCTTCGGCATCGCCACAGCAACCATCCGTAATGTTTATAACCATCGGAGGGAAACTCTTACGGTTGAAAGGATCGTCACACCATTTCGATACAAGACTTTTGATATGTGTTAGCACCTCGTACATAGGTGCTATGCCATAGGCTTTGGGTGTTATCCACTCGTGCAGGCTTATGGGTATGGTGCTTTGCGAGCCATCCTCGGTCTGCTGTACGATATTGTAGCATATGGGTTGTGGTATCCTGTCGTGGAGTGCGCTGATGTGTATCATACCATTATCCTCGTCAGCGATAACAGGCTCGATGCCGTCGCCAGAGTATTGTAAGACGGCAATATCGTAGTAGTCGCGCATATCGCCCGAGCGTGAGGAGCGCATAACAAGTTCGTCGATAGCAAAGTTGGCAATAAGCGTTGCGACATCCATCTTACGCATACGGGTGTGGTAGAACATTGTCCACTCCTGCATAGATATGGAACTGTCTATCGCTATTACTACTGCCGAGCGAGACATTCGTGTGATGCTATGCTGATACATAGTGCTATAGAAGACGATAGGTGTGTGAGTCTGGTGTTAGGCGCATAGTTGCGTAGTCTACTCCTTCGACTATAACCAAGCCTGGGCGTTTGCCAACATCGATGCTACCCTTTGTTGCCTCTATACCGAGGGCCTTAGCACCATTTATCGTGGCGTAGGTAAGGAGTTGCTCGAGAGGTCTATCGCCCAAAAGACGCATATTGTCCACCATAGATAGTCGGCGTGCCGAGGCTAAAGAGTCAGTGCCTATGGCTATACGCGCTCCCATAGTTTCGAGCATCTCGACAGGTGGGCATAGGTTTGATATATATCTGTTGGACTCTAGACATAGCACCCACGTCGCACCTCCCTGCAGTGCGCCCTCTACGGTGGCTACATCCTCCTTTGTGGCACAGGTGGCGTGTACAAGGAGCAGACGGCTATTTGCAGGCACGCAGTTGGCTACACGCTGTGCGGGTGTGCCGTAGTGTAGAAACTCGCACTCCCACCCCATTCTGCCATACCACTCCGCAAGCGAGCCTTTGTGCTGATATAGTAGTGCCTCGTTCTCCGACTCAAGGAAGTGGAGTGATAGTAGCGGACTATACTTGTCGCATATATGGCGGAACTCCTGCTCCTGCACCGAGTATGTGGAGTGGGGTGTGACACTCGCATTGGGATATTTATCTGCAAGTTGCTCGAGGGGTGTGGTATTGTGGTTGTTGAGTCCGAAGAACTCAAACATTGTGTGATATTCGATGTGTGAACGCTCCTTTATAGACATCACAAGGTCGTCGTTGGCGATATCTGCCACAACCTCGATGCCCTGTTCCCACATCATAGCATCTGCTACCGAGGCGGCGTGTAGTCGCTCCTCGTTGCTGAAGTTACCACGCACACGACCTATCTCGCTGGCAAACGTGGCGTAGCCACCACCCTCGGCAATAGCACCTTGTAGATAGGCGAGTTCGAGGTGGCAGTGGGCGTTGACCATACCAGGGATAAGGATGCCTGGGAAGAACTCAACGTGTGCCTCGCTGTCGATATTATCGTAGTGCTGGACAGCGAGTATAGTGCCGTCGGTATCTATATCGACGATTATATTTCGCTCTAAATGACCGTTAATGAGCGTGAAGTGCGATGCTATCCTGCGTTTCATCAGATGAATCTATAAGTGTTGAATCGCGTTGCTCGATGACCTTAACCGTATCTCGTGTGAAGGAGGTCATAAGGTCGTGGTTGATAATGCAAAGGTCGAGTTGCTCACGATAGAGACTGTCTACAGATACCTCGGTAGGCAATACTCGCACAATTTTGAAGTTGCGTATGGTGATGTCGGGCAACTTTGACTCCTCGTTCTTGGGGTGGTAGTACATATTCACATACAACTCCTTATGCTGGGTGTCGGCACTGAACTTTCGGGTATATTTACCCTCGCGGTAGCGACTGAGCATCATCGTATGGCGTAGCGAGTGTGTGGTGTCGTTGACAATAAGGTATGCCTCCACACGCGAGTTGCGGTTTTCGTCGAGAGTATCAATAAGGTAGTCGAACGATACGGTGTACTCGCCCTTAATCAAGTTCTTGAGACGGATACATAGTTTTGTGGTGTCCTTGAGTTCCTTGACGCGGATAAGCGTATCGCTATATACGGTGCGAGTGTAGGTACGCTTGGCGATGTTATCGATGGTATCGAGAACCACGATTTTGCGCTGTTCTGCCTTCGACTCCTGCTCCAACTTACGACTTACCTCGTGCATAATATCGCTGATACGCGAACTCTTGCGCTCGTTGATAGTAGTAAGCGTATGTTGTAGGTCATCCATAGTGTAGCCATAACGCTTGAATATCGGCTCATAGACATATAGCGAGTCCAACGTGATATTCGCCTCTTCCATATAGGCGTTGGCAACAAAGGCGTCGTGAAAGATATCTACCAGCGTGTTATCAGGGATAACCTTTGGTCCTGAACAGGCTGCGACGATAAGTGCCACTATGGCTATGATGACTCTCTTTATTCTCATATCTATCTTAATTTAGATCTTACTGTTAGTGTTGATATTAGCGTTCCCATTGCCATTACCAAGGCGATGACAATGACTACATCTACTCCGCTGAGGCTTACGGGATAACTCTCCAAGATGCTACCACCAGGAATCTTAACCACGCCCCAATACTTCTGTATAAGGGTAAAGCCTACGCCCAGTAGCGCACCGAGGAGTGTTCCTGCGGTAGATAGAAGCACTCCCTCGCCCACGAAGATGTTGCATATAAGTTGTTGCGATGCACCCATAGCGCGCAAGGTGGCGATATCGCGACGCTTCTCGGTCATAAGCATCACTACAGAGCCTACAATGGCAAATGTCGCCACAAGGGCTATGAGTGCGCCGATAAGCACTATGGCAAACTTCTCCATTCGAAGAATTGCGTTTATCGAGGCATTCTTCCTCTCACGCGTGAGGATGTCGTACTCCTCGCCCGCGATAGCAGATATCTCGTCTGCAATGCGTTCTGGGTCGCTGTCGGGTGCTATCTTTATCGCGATGCCCGATATTCTGTTGGCGTAGTTAAGCAACTGCTGTGCGCTCTCTAATGATACCAATGCCACGCTCTCGTTTATCTGGTTGTTGGCGGAGATGACACCACCCAAGCGGGTTTTTAGTTTGGAGATACCACTTGTGGGTAGTAGAGTAGATAGTTGTTTGCGGTTTAGGGCAAAGAGTTCTATCTCTGTGCCGATGCCGTATGCGCCTAACGACGAAGCGAGGGATACTCCGAGGACTATATCTCCCGATGCTATGGCATCCAACGAGCCTCGCGCAACATAACTGTCGAGAGCCATAACATCGAAGTATGTAGGCTCCACACCGCGAATATTGATAGGATATTGTCGCCCTGTGGCAGATGCCATAACGCTCTGTTCGATATATGGCGTTAAGCATACCACGCCCTCCACAGCATTTATGCTCTCGAAATCGATGCTCTCCTCGTGGAAGGTCTGACCGCGCTGTGTTACAATCTCAATATCGGCATCTATGGCGGTGTTGAGTTCCTCGATGCTCTCGGTGAGACCATCGAACATAGCAAGGAGTATTATCATCGCTGCCGTAGGCACAGCCACAGCCACGAGGCTTACCCACGCAATGATGTTTATCACCGAGTGTGACTTCGGTGAAAACATATAGCGCAGTGCAAACCTACTCCAAAGCATAGTCTTGCGGTATTACTCCTTTAGCAGGTTGTCGATATTCTCGATATACTCCAACGAGTCATCGATAAACCACTCCAACTCTGGCACAATCTTGAGCTGGTTGCGGATACGACTACCGAGCAACTTGCGTACATACCAACTCTTCTCCTTGATAGCCTCAAGTATGGCTGTGCTACGCTCGAATGGGAAGATGCTGATATATAGTTTGGCATATGCCAAGTCGGGAGATACGCGCACTGTGGTCACCGTAACGAGTGAACCGCGTATTGTATCTGCCAAATCCTTCTGCAAAATCTCAGCGATGTCGCGCTGTATCTGTCGCGCAATCTTCTGCTGTCTTGTTGAATCCATAGTTATATCTGTTTTTAGTAATTATTATCTGCGTGTGTTATTACCTCTTGCACCTCCGCGATTAGGTGCTCCGCCTTTATTGCCAGAGTTCTGTCCGCCAGATTGTGCCGAGAAGTTGAAGGAGTCGAGTCCTCGCTCCTTCTTAGGGCGTACCACAAACCACTCGTCGAAGCCTCTTGCATCGAAACGCCAACCTACCGTAACGAGGAAGGTGAGGTTGTCCATTGGCGAGCGCAATGGCTGATACCAGAATGGGTTTTCGCGACCATCGGTGTCGTTGGAGTAGTACTTATTACGGTTTTTGAGGATATCCGAGTAGCCAAAGTCATACTTTGCCTTTAGACCCACCTCCGCCTGACCAAAGAGCAGGGCAAAACCCAAACCTCCTGACAGACCATAGCCAAAGCGGTTGTCACGAGGTATCTTCCACTCGTACTTGCCACTGGGGTACTTGTTGTCTTGATACTCATAACTCGATGATATATTGTATGAGAATACCACTGCTGCCTCGAGGTATAGTCTGAGGCGGTTACGCGCTGCGTAGACGTGTGGTTGCCATACAAAGGGCAACATTAGGGAGTTAACCCTGCGGGTGTAGTACTCGTAGTGGTGTATAACCTTTTGGTTGCCATACTCATCAGTCACAGTCTCGGGGTTGTCGTAGTAGGCGTATGAGAAGCCTCGCTGAACATAGTCAAGGTCGAGACCTACAGCACCCACAAAGCGCGGTTTAGGGCTATAGAAACGCCACGAGAGACCAAAGGACTCGCATCCCCAGAGCCACTGTGTAACCTCCGTAGGGTAGAAGCGTGCGTATGATGCACCCGTACCTCCCGTAACAGATAGTGTGTGCTGGGCAGAGGTGCGCTCGGCAGATAGCACCGCCACCACTACCAACATTGCCGATAAAATTGTTCGTATATATCGTGTTGTCTTCATCTATTCTCCTCTCTTGCTATCGTTGCATATTACCCATAGAGCCACTGCGTAGACCACCGCCACCAGTGTTGCCACCGAAGCCACCGCCAGTAGTGTTGCCACCGAAGCCACCGCCCATACCGCCGAGGCCACCACCCATACCGCCAAAGCCCATACCAGAGCTATTGCTATTTTGGGTCTTGGACTGCTCCTTACGCTTCTTGGCTTCCTCTTCGGCAAGTTTCTTGAGTCGCTCATCCTCCTTGTCGTTGAGCAGTTTTATCAACGACTCCATAGTGACTGGGGCAAAGAGTTGGTCCATATCCACCTCTAAGTCGTACTCCCAGTTCTCCTTTGTGGTGATAAGTTCCACGCTATCCTCGTTCTTGAATATCTCGGTACGCTCTGGCTGACGCATAAGCACCATATCGCCAGTGTCCCACTTGCCATTGGCATTCATATCCTCCACCACGCGGAGCATAATATCGCCAGGTGTGACATACTCGAAGAGGTACTTGCCCGGTGAGACATTGCTAATCTCCTTCTGCACCTTACCCTGCGCGTTGGTAAGTTGTAGAATATACTTCGCCTTAGGGTGTGTACCACTCACGTTTACGTTCACAATGGCAAACTTGTCAGGGTTAGAGCCTGTGTACGAGTATTTTAGTGTGTCGTTGCTCTCGCGTGCTACATTCTCGAATGTTCCCGCAGGGATAAGCAACTCATACTTTGCGTTTGGTGTCCACTCCGTCTGTAGACGATACTTTTGGCTGTTTATCGAGTCCTGAATGAAGTGAAACTCCACATTCTGTGGCTCGGTAATCTGCTCTGAGGTCATCGTCATAGTGATGGCTGTGGTATCGAACTTCGTAAGTGGGTAGTCGAACTCCATATTGAACTCCTTATCCTTGTTGAAGTCGCCAGAGTTTGGTATGGTAATCTTGAATGGGTTTGGCTGTTCTGGCTCTACCCACTCTTCGCCGGCCTTCTCTGCCTTCTCGCGCTCCTTCTCCAACTCCTCACGCTTCTTACGCTCCTCCTTGGTCTCCACCTTCACCCACGCAAGGCGTAACTTATCGGTGGTCTCCACGAGGTTGTTTATCGAGTCGTGCTTGAGGTATGTAATCTCACCTTTGATGGTATCGGGCAACACCTCCATATCAAACCATAGCGCAACGGTATCTCTACCAATGGACTTTGGGTCGTATATAACCTTATCCTCGGGGATAGAGTCGAAGCGGATACTCTTAACCTCTGGGTTAGGTGCGCCGAAGTAGATCATAGCCTTATGTTTGTTCAAACGCTCCTGTCCCGAAAGGGTCTGACGCGCAAAGCGACGATCCATAAACATACGGAAGTAGAGCTGTGGGTCTGCCGAAGGGTATTTGCGCAACGAGTCAAACCAAATGTAGAAGCCAGGCATATCCTTCGGGTTATAAACCGTATCGAGGAAGCCAATCTGGTCTACCGATGGCTCATACATCATATTGTTGTTGGTATCCTCGAAGGCGTAGATGCGATAGTCTACAGGCTTGAGGTTTTGTGCGATGAAGATACCATTCTTCTCGGCACGAGCAATAACCGCAGGCTTGTACTTGAACATCGTAGAGTCCCAATCCTTTGGTTGCTCTACAGAGTCGGCAATAAAGAAGTAGATGAAGGACTTGCTTACAGAGTCTGCCTTATAGGAGTCTGCCGTATAGCCCGACATATACATCGAGTCGATCTCTGGACCTGTAGAGAATACATAACGCATAGAGTGTAGCGGGTTACCCTCGTTGTTATCCAATATCGACGAACCGAAGTTGATGGCGTAGGTGGTATTTGGAATAAGGGTATCCTTTATCGTTACCACGATGCCCTGACCGCGACGTACCACCGATGGCTGTTTCTTCATCGCAGGAGAGGTGTACAACTCCTTTTGCACATCCTTAATCTGCACATACTCGTTGAAGCCAATGAAAATCTTTGGCGGACGGAGGGTGTCGATGTTGGTGGTAAAGTTGTTAGGCTCCATAAGTACGATGACTGGCGGTATGGTATCCTTTGGACCTCCCGTAGGTGTCATCGTCGAGGCACACTTGGTAAGTAGTGCGCCACCAAAGAGCAATACTATCGCCGTAGATATAAGGCGTGTTATGCTTCGTGTTATGCTATTCTCTCTTCTCATCTTCTCTTTTCAAATCATTTACTCTGTAACATCGCCAGTCTCCTCCTCGGGTACAAGAGGCTCGCGATCCTCATCGGGGAATGGGTTTGTGGTATTCCAACCATTTGCCGAACCGCTCTTTTTATGAGCATATAGGTGCAACTGCACCATAACCTCTGGTAGGTTTACTGGTGTCTCATAGAAGCGTGTGGCATATACTCGGTTGGTCTTGTCCACAACCACAATAAAGGTGTACTGTGACCACAACTCCAACGATAACTGATACTCTGCCGAAGGGTCGTAGTCGCCTATAACATCGGGCTGTGATAGTGTAAGGTTGGCGTTGTCCACATTTGTGATAACGCGGTTGAGGGCATCCTCCCAAGTCGCTACCTCCCACTTTGTATTCTTACCCACGAAGAAGGCATAGGCCTCGATGTCGTGCGTAGTCTTTAGAATAGGGTCGGTGGTAACATTCTGCGAGTATAGTGCTATGCGCATACGAGTTCCCTGCTTCTCCTCCTGAAAACAACCCACCATTGCAACAAGTGCAACGATAAGGGTCACTATTTTTGTTAATCTTCTCATATCTCAATAAATAATCTACTTATTCAACGCCTCAAGCATCTGTTGCGGTGTCTGCTTTAGGCGGGGATGCTTACGCTCTGGGGCAATATCTGCTACGGGGCGCAAGGCGTACTCCCTCTCATCCAAAAAGTGGTAGGGTATGGTGAGTCTACTATCCTCAAACGTCATATCGCCATAGAAAATTATATCTATGTCGATAGGTCGCGAGGCGTATGCCTCCTGACGCTCCGCCTTAACCCTCTGCTCCACATTGCGGTCACGACCCAACAACGCCTCGATAAGGTTTATATGGCGTAGCACCTCGTAGGCATCCAGCGTCGTGGCAACCTCTATAGCCTGATTCACAAACTCCCTCTCGGAGGTGAAACCATAGGCTTCGCTTTTAAAACTTTGCGATACCTTCACTACCTCGCCTACAGTAAGGCCGATAATGTTGATAGCCTTGCTAACGATGCTCTGCGCCTCGATATCGTTTGAGCCTAATAGCAATATCACACTCTGCTGATCCATTACTGTAGTCGGTTTATCTGCTTCGACACCGCAAGGGCAAAGTGTGTGAATACTATGCGTGGTGCGCCATTCTGCGATATCTGCAACATAGCGCGCTCTATCTCCTCGACCAAGATTTCGATGTTCTGGTTACCGATAAAGGGGGCGAAATTGCGACAGAACTTCTCCTCCTCGCCCCAAAGGTAACTCAACGAGCCAAGACCTGCGTGGAGCATATAACTCTCGCGTAGCAGACGCACCGAGTGCAGGAAGAATTGACGCTGACTCTCGCGCGAGAGTGACGCTATGTCATCTGCCCACTCGAAGAGTTCGAGGTGCTTGTCGTTGTAACTAAGACGCATAAGGCGCACGAAGAGATCAAACGACGTAGTGCGCATCTCGTCCGTCTCGCCACTGAGCAACTCTCGAAGTTCGAGCATCGAGCCATTTGCCAAGCGCGCCATATTGCGTGCCTCCTGCTCGCTCTTGCCCTCTGCCATAGCCACACGCTGTAGGGACGCTACGTCGATATGTCCTACCGACACCTCCTGCGTGCGCGATGTGATGGTGGATAGCAGTCGCTCGGGATGCTCCGAGACAAGGATAAAGAGCGTCTTATCCCAAGGCTCCTCAAGAATCTTCAATATCTTGTTCGCAGCATCGGCATTCATAGCCTCGGGTAGCCATATAATCATCGCCTTATACTCCGAGGAGAAACTCTTGAACTGTAGTTTTCGTATTATCTCCTCCGACTCCTTTGCCGATATAAGACCCTTCAGCGTCTTGCCCAAGTCGAGCATCGCAAACCACTCCTCGGCAGAGAAGATGCCCTGCTTGTTGTTCCATATCTCGCGCCACTTGTCGATGAACATATCGCTGAGGATGACCTCGCCCGACTTCTTCTCGCGCTTGTTTACGGGGAACACAAAGTGTAGGTCGGGGTGTGCCAAGGCTCCTATCTGCTGACACGAAGGGCATACGCCACACGAGTCGCCATCGTGGCGATTGGTGCAGAATAGATACTGCACATATGCCAAGGCCAAGGATAGCGTGCCGAAGCCCGCCTCGCCTGTAAATAGTTGTGCGTGGCTCACGCGCCCAGCGTCAATCTGCGTGCGTAGTCTCGCCTTAAGGTCGTCGTGTCCTATGATATCAGCAAATCTCATCGTATAAATCTTCCTATTATAGACTTTGCAAGTCTTTGAACATCAATCTTCTCGCGCCATACAGCGTAGTATGTAGCCGAGATAAAGAGTGCTATATTACCTATCACCGCAACTGAGCCACCGAGAGGCTCAATGCAGGTCGTCGATAGAAGGTATATTGCACCACCCACAACGAAATACTCGCCTATACGCTTTAGGTCGTAGGGTATAGGGTAGTGCTTTTTGCAGAGCATATAACTCCACACCACCATCGCTGCCTCCGCAACAAGGCGCACCCACGCAGCACCGCGATAGCCCATCGTAGGCACTAACACGAAACTCAACGCTATGGTTATCGCAAGACCTAAGAATGTTATCGACATAGCGTATTTGGTCTTCTCCTCGCGCTTATACCAGAACGATAGGTTAAACCATATGCCCGCTAATACGTTCGATAGCAACACTATAGGTAGTATGTCGATGCCCTCGCGGAAGTCGCGTCCTACAATCAAGGCAAACAAATCGCTAAAGAGCGTGATGCCGAGGAATATCAACATCGAGGCTATGACGAAGTACTTCATCGAGGCGGCGTTTGCCTCCTTGAACTCCTCCTTTTTGAAGCCAGCGAGGAAGAATGGCTCGGCAGCAAGGCGATACATCTGTGTAAAGAGTGTCATAACAACGGCAATCTTCACTATCGCGCCATAGATGCCGAGTTCTGCCATTGCCGTAGCCTCGGGTGTGAGGTACTTAATCATCTGACGGTCGATAAACTCGTTTGCCGTACCTGCAATACCGCTCACAAGCAGTGGCAATGAGTAGACAAGTATCCTGCGCACAAGGGCGATGTCGATGCGTGGAATAACGCGATTTGTGGATGGTAGCAGGGCAAGGAGCGTTACGGCACTTGCGATGAGGTTTGCTATAAGCACCCAGCCAACACCAAACTCTGTAGAGTATAGACCTGCGATGCCAAAGCCTATGGCGAGGGTCACGTTTAGGAGTACGCTTAATGCCTTAAGTAGTACAAAGTGCATCGCACGACCCTGCTCTCGAAGGCGTGAGAAGGGTATCATAGCGAATACGTCGAGCATAACGATGGATGCCACGATGACAACATACTCCTGATGTGCCACATATACCGTACCCATAGCCTTCGATATAGGCTCGCTAAAGAGCCATACCGCCACAAAGAAGATAATGGCATTTAGTGAGGTGAGACCCCACGTTGTGGCAAATACCTTGCGCTTCTTCTGTGCTATGTCGCCACCCTCCTCCTCGGCGCGTGTGGTAAATCGGAAGTAACTCGACTCCATACCCATCGACAGCAACACCAGCGCAAAGGGTATCAGTGCATATATGTCGGTCACAATGCCATACTCTCCCTGATTAAAGATTCGGGTATAGTAGGGCGTTAGCAGATAGTTTAGAAACCTCACAACTATCGTGCTTATACCGTATATCGCAGTCTGTTTTGCTAACTTCTCTAACATCGTTTCTCCTCTGCACCTAAATTTATGCGCATATCGCGACAAAGTTAGTAAAAAAAAGTGAAAAGTGAAAACGGAAAACTGAAAAGTTAGGTGTCTGCGACGCGTGTTTATAAACTGAAAAGTCGAGGCATTACGCAGTTTTGCCTCAAAAGTATGGTGTCTGCGACGCGTGTTTATAAACTGAAAAGTGAAACTACGTTGAAAGGGCCTAAAGGGGCAGAAAAGGGCAGAAAGGGGAGTGTGGGTTGCTTATCCCTTTTGGTCCGCTTTAGTCCCCTTTCGACCCTTTTATAAATCCTGCGCGAAGCGCACCTTACTTTTCACTTTTCAGTTTTCACTTTTCAGTTTTATTTGTATCTTTGCCCTATAAACAATTTCAAAGATGGGCATAACACTAAAATATAGTCGCAGGGCGACACACGAGGTCTGCTTTGCGGGAGTGAAGGTTGGTGGCGACAATCCGATATCGGTGCAGTCTATGACAAATACCCCAACAGCAGATGTGGAGCGCACCGTAGCGCAGGTGGTAAGCATCGCCAACGAGGGTGCAGATATCGTGCGTCTTACAGCACAGGGAAAGCGCGAGGGCGAGGCGTTGCAACCTATTATGGAGAGCCTTAGAGGTCAGGGCGTTAGCACTGCGATAGTGGCAGATATTCACTTCACGCCAGAGATAGCAATGATGGCAGCCGAGGTGGTTGACAAGGTGCGTATAAACCCGGGTAACTTCCGCACTACGAATGGCGAGTTGAGCCGTTTGATAGAGATATGTCGTCGTCGCGGTGTGGCGTTGCGTATAGGTGTTAATCACGGCTCGTTGGCAAAGCGCATCTTTGATGAGTATGGCGATACCCCAGAGGGTATGGTGGCGTCGGCAATGGAGTTCTTGCGTATGTGTCGCGAGGAGCAGTTCGACAATGTTGTGGTGTCGATGAAGTCGAGCAACACCCGCGTTATGGTACACGCCTACCGTCTCCTTGTTGAGGCTATGGAGCGCGAGGGTATGACCTATCCTCTCCACTTGGGCGTTACGGAGGCTGGTGACGGCATTGAGGGTCGCATAAAGAGTGCTGTGGGCATAGGTGCGTTGCTTGCCGACGGCATAGGTGACACGTTGCGTGTATCGCTTACCGAAGACCCAGAGAATGAGGTACCTGTAGGTCGTATGATTGTAGACTATATTGCAGGGCGCGAGGGCGAGTTTGAGGTTAAGAGTCTTGAGCGATACTCACCCACATCGTTCTGCGCACGAACATCGGCTAAACCTATTATCCACAGCGAGATAACACCGCAATACAGAGTTCTTGAAGCGCACTCTTCAAACCCTACGCACGAGTGGCGTGCAGAGATTCTAAATAGCGATGACAACGCTCCAGTGGTCTTGCGTCGACGCTATGATGATAGCGATAAGGAGCGTGTGGCAATATACTCTGCGATGGATATGGGACAACTCCTCATTGATGGTCTTGCCGAGGGTGTGTGGGTTGATGCACCAGCGTTGAGTGAGGAGGAGATAAAGGATATAGAGTTGATGCTATTGCAGGCATCACGTCTACGTTTTTCGCGTACCGAGTATATCGCTTGTCCAAGTTGTGGACGTACGCTATATGACATTCAGGCTACGTTGGCGCAGATAAAGGCGCGCACATCGCATCTCAAAGATTTGAAGATAGGTGTTATGGGTTGCATTGTTAACGGCCCTGGAGAGATGGCAGATGCCGACTATGGTTATGTTGGCTCTTCGCCAGAGCATATCACCCTCTATCGAGGCAGAGAGGTTGTGGAGCGCAATATCCATCAGAGCGAGGCCATAGACCACCTTATCGATATTATCAAGCGTGATGGTCGCTGGCACGAGCCATTTACCCGATACTATGGCGTTTAAGTCCTATAAGGCGCGTGGCGTGGTGCTTGGCACTCTCAAGTATGGTGAGAAGGGTGTCATTGTGCATATGCTTACCGATGTTGCGGGTCGCCAAAGTTATATGGTGCAGGGACTACGCTCTACGGCTAAAGGTTCAAAAATGGCGATGCTACAGCCGATGTTTGCCGTTGAGTTCGAGGGGCTTGTGTCGTCGAAGATGTCGATGCACAGAGTGAAGGACCTCACGCCAGGTATTGTGCTACACTCCACGCCTTTCGATGTCCGCAAGTCGACAATGGCACTCTTTATGGCGGAGGTGCTATATCGCTTTGTCAAGGACAATGAGCAGGTGGCAGAGTTGTTCGAGTTTGTATGGGCATCGGTAGGGGCGTTGGATGCGCTCGAGGAGGGCATCTCGAACTTCCATCTGTGGTTTCTTGCAAACCTCAGCCGTCTATTGGGTTTCGCTCCTGATAATGAGTATATTGATGGTGCGTGGTTTGATATACGCGAGGGTCATTTCACTCCTCACGCACTCTTCCCAAGTATGGCTCTTGCGCCCGAAAATGCCCGTATCCTTCACGATATGTTAGAGTGCGATGTTCGCTATCTTGGCGAGATAGGTCTTAACCATAACGAGCGCGCGAGTTTCCTCGATGCGATGCTTCGATATTATGGTTTTCACTTCGATGCCATTCATTCCGTAGAGTCGTTGCGCATTCTTCGCGAAGTCTTTTAAGCCGGGTTGCCATAGCGTTATGCTTGTTCTATAATCAAAGTTATCATAATAAAATATACAGCATCGCCACATTTTTATTATATTTGCGTGGCGTATTGTTGATTATAGCGTGAAAACTGAGTTTTACATAGCAAAAAGGCTCTCACGACGCGATGAGGGTAACAAGGCGGGCATTATGGAGCGCGTGGCTGTGGTGGCCACAGCCGTAAGCATCGCCGTTATCATCATTACCCTGTCGGTGGTGGTGGGCTTTAAGCAAGACCTTGGTAAGTTGATATCGGGGGCAACGGCAGATGTCGCCTTCACAGCACCGCAGAGTGGTGGTGTGGTGTCGAGCGTCGGTGTGCCACGATGTGAGGCTGTGGATGCGCTGTTGAGAGATGAACGTATCGAGCGCAGTAGTTGCTTTACAACGAAGGAGGGTGTGCTAAAGAGCGATGATAACATTGTGGGCATACTCCTTAAAGGCGTTGATAGTCTGTACAATACCGATTTCTATGCCGAACGCATCGTTGAGGGTAGTCTGCCTTCGCTTTGTGGCGAGCCTCGCAAGAAGGAGATTATGCTCTCGGAGCGCGTTGCAAAGAAGATGGATGTCAGCGTGGGCGAGCGCATAGAGATGGTCTTTGTGGATGGCGAGAGTGGTGTCCTTCGCGATAGGTTTGTGCTGTCGGGACTCTACAATACGGGTGTTGAGTTTATCGATAACAGTTACGCTATAACCGACATCCGCAATGTGGCACGTCTCTACAACGAGGATATCATCACAGGCTACGATGTGTGGCTTAAGGATGGTGTTGACGTAGAACTCTTTGCCGAGGATATGGATGGCAAGATGTTGGAGTTGTACTTCGAGGAGGGTGTTAACATTGAGGCATTCTCGATGCAACGTATCTTCCCGCATATCTTTGGTTGGTTGGCGACGCACGATGTTACGGCATTGGTGGTAGTGGTGATAATGCTTATTGTGGCACTGCTCAATATGACTACCTCGCTGTTAATCATTGTTATGGAGCGACAGCGTATGATTGGCGAACTACGTGCTTTGGGTATGCGTCGAGGCTCGGTTATACGACTCTTCGTATTCCGTGCGTTGTTTATATTGGGCAGAGGTCTTTTATGGGGTGCTATTACGGGTTTTGTACTTGTGGTGATACAGCACCTGTGGGATGTGATACCATTGCCTACGGAGGGTTATTTGTTGGATGCTGTGCCTACAGCGATGTGCTGGGGTTGGTGGATAGTGGCTATTGCGGGCGTTGTGTTAGCGACGTTGCTCTTTATGCTTATCCCCGCGACATTTTCAACACGCATATCACCTTCAGTGATAATGAGGTACGAGTAATATTTAAGGGAGGTTCTATAAATTAGGTCGAGATGATTTTGTAGGCTATTTCGAGCAGATTCATTATCTCTTATGAGGGCGCAATGCGAGCATTGTAACCGAGTAAAGATAAGGAAGATGTCGAAATAGACACAAAAGCGACCGAAAGATAAAATACAACCTCCTATTGTTAAACTTAATTTACTA
>JAGCKG010000119.1 GCA_017647625.1 Alistipes sp.
ATCGTTCTGATAGTTCTTTGCAGCGTTGATACCACCCTGTGCAGCGATAGAGTGCGCACGACGTGGAGAGTCAGAGATGCAGAAAATCTTTACGTTGTAACCAAGCTCACCAAGTGAAGCAGCTGCAGAAGCACCGCCAAGACCTGTACCTACAACGATGATATCCAACTTACGCTTATTAGCAGGGCTCACTACCTTGATAGCAGCCTTATGATTGCTCCACTTCTGGGCCAACTCGCCAGCAGGAGTTTTCGCATCTAATTTATAAGCCATAATATGTTTTAGTTTTTATTGTTAGCAATAATTTGTGGTTGGTTAGATAAGAGACTGGATAAGCTCTGGTGATGTTACGCAGAAGCAATATACAGCTACAACGGCAAAGCCGAGGAAGATAAGGGTTGCAACAACATTAGCAACACACTTCAAGCGTGGATACCAAGTGTCGTTTGCCCAACCTACAGTCTGGAACATAGACCATACACCGTGTGTAAGGTGGAACCACAAAGCAGCAAACCATACGATGTAAAGAACAACGTTGTACCACTTTGAGAATGTTACCATCATAAGAGCAGCACCGTTAGTAGCACCAATTTCCAAACCACCTACTACAGCAGCGTGATGACCCATAATCTCCACAAGCTGCATCTTTGACCAGAAGTGTACAAGGTGTAGACCAAGACCAAGAACTACGATGATACCAAGAACAAGCATATTCTTAGATGCCCAAGCAACACCCTTCTCCTTTACAGTAACAGCATAACGCTGTGTACCACGAGCGCGGTAGTTGTTGATAGTAAGGATAAATGCGTAGATGAAGTGTACTACTACACCTGCCGCAAGAATAACTGTTGCTACAAGAGCATACCAGTTAGCACCAAGGAACTCACATACCATATTGTAAGCATCAAAGCTAAATAGCATTGTGAGGTTCATTGACATATGGAAAAGGAGGAAGAGTACAAGGAAACATCCAGTAATACTCATAACAAGCTTCTTTCCCACTGACGAATTAGTTAAAAAACAGCTCATAGTGTAAAAATTTTAGAAAATATTAAATAAGTAGTTTATCCTCGTTCAACAGCCACCACGCCATTCACAGCGCATAATGACAAACATTAGTGCAAAGATAAGAATTGTTTATATAATAACAATAGTAAAAGTGTGTTTTTATGCCTTAAATATTGAGAAAAAGTAAATTTTTGGTACATTTGTAGCGAATTAGTGTATAGTTATGACAGATAAATCAGCAATACGAGGCGAAGTGCGCCGACGAATTAAGGAGCTAACCCCCGAAAGCAAGAGCCAGAGTGCTACAAAAATATTCACCGAAATAGAGCAAAACAACAACTTCATCAACGCGAAATGCATTGCTCTCTTTGCATCGATGAAGGATGAAGTGCCGACGGAGTACGCGCTCAAGGCGTGGTTAACTATGGGTAAACGCATTGTTGTACCTCGCGTCGAGGGCGATGTTATGCGCTTCTACGACTACTCGCCCGACAAGATGCAAATTGGCGCATTTGGCATCGAAGAGCCTATCGGCAACGATGAGATTTCGGCAGATGAGATAGACCTTATCATCGTTCCTGCGCGAGCATTTACCCGTTCGGGAGAACGCCTTGGTCGTGGTGGTGGTTTCTATGATAAGTATATGTCTCTCAATGGGTTTAGAGCCTACAAAATAGGCATTGCATTCAGCATCCAAATCTTCGACACACTACCCTGCGACCCACACGATATAAGGGTCGATGAGGTCGTTACCGACTAACCACATATACCCCACTAACTTCTCCGCGCTATTTTTTTTCGATAAAAAGTGGCGCGTTGCAAAATAATTGCTATCTTTGTGCGATATATATATGTATATGTTTGCAACAAAGAGAATAACCGCAATTGTCGCTATGCTCGCCATAGCACTCCTATCGATATCGTGTAGCAACGATACCGATACGACGCTGACATCACAACAGAAGGCCATAGAGAACTATCTCAAAAACTCACATAACCCACGTCTTATAGAGGAGATAAGCATCCCAGAGTCGATGGATGAACAACCTGCATTCTACACCCATTGGGCGTTGAATGTGTTCCGCTATATTGCCACCTACTACGACGAGGACAGAGAGTCAAAGCCTGCTATCCAGCGTGGCACAACATTCGACATTAGATACACAGCATACACATTTAAGAGTGGCGCACCAACACTTAACGATATGTTCGCCACAAACGATCAGGCAAAGATTGACGAGTTATATCGCGGTTACGACGATGAAAATATATGGTCATCGGAACCTATGCGGATAACATTGGGCAACCAAGACCTTGTTAGTGGCTTGGAGCGAGCATTGGAGGGTTGTCGCGAGGGTGACAAGGTGGAGATTTATCTAACCTTCGATGAGGCTTATGGCAAGAGTTACATCGGTATGGTGCCAAGCAAGTCTGCTGTGATGTGGGATATTGAGATATTAGAAGTTCTATAGTAGAATATGAGTATAAAGAGTATTGCAAGCACATTTTTACTATTTATTATAGTAGCAACATCGTGCGTAAAAGAGCCATCTATTTCATATAACGAGATTGAGCAACGCTCACTAAAGGCGTGGATAGAGAAGTATCATCCTGACTTGGTGAGAAACTACCAAGAGGATGGTGGTTACTATGTCGAGGTTCTTGATAGAGGCGTTCAGGACTCGTTGCCTATCACTGGCGAGGATGTGTGGGTATGGTTTGACCTTACAGCACGCGACCTTCAGGGCAACATCTATGAGACACGCAGTGCAACCATTGCCGAGCAGTTGGCTACATATAACGCTCACGCACACTACGTGCCAGCATTACGCTTTAGTGGCAAGGATAGCCACACCCTTATGGAGGGTACATATCTCGCGACGTTCAATGAGTTGAATATCGACGGCGAGAGTTTCAACGTACGCTATGGCACAGAGTTGCGTCTATACCTTCCTTCATCTGTCACTGGCAGCACCGTAACTACTGCGGATGGTGGTTATGAGGGTCAGTATACCGCTGATGCGTCGAAGCCTATGATCGTGGATATGAAGATCTACGGTCACGTTACAAACCCTGTAGAGTATGAGGGCGAGCGTGTAAATGGCTTTGCAGAGGATAATGGAGGTCTCTGCACCGAGCATAAGACGGTAGTTGAGGATACCGAGACCAAGAGTCTATATCGCAGATACATAACACGCGCAGATGATGCCGAGAGCGAGGAGGAGGTAGATACTCGCCCACTTGAGTTCTACGATGGTCGCTGGCATCAACCTATCGATACACTTGAGCATCTGCTCGTTAAGTATCTATACTCGCCCAAGAGTACCCCACTCGAGTTCAAGGATATGAGCAACGAGAAGTACCCTAACGAGGGCAGATATACTGCTGGTAAAGTGTACAACAATAGCGAGATTGACAACCTTATTAACACCGCTCTCGTTAAGCGTTTTGGTAAGGGTATGACTTTGGAGGAGTTGCCCGAGGCAGACTCGCTAAAGGTTAAGACCGAGGCAAAGATATGGTATGTTGGTCGCTTCTTGGATGGCTTTATCTTTGACACAAATATTGACGAGGTTAAGGAGATTATATATGGTAAGGTGGATAGTAAGGGTGAGGCTCTTAAATTTGATCCTAAAACCCCATTGGAGAATAAATATATTTTGGCTTGGAACTACGCACTGCCAACACTTCGTTATGGTCAGTGGGCTGCAATCCTAACAGCGTCAACATATGGCTATGGCATCTCTGGTCAGGTAGGCTCACATACAACAACAACCAACTATAGCGATGCCTACTACGACTACGCCAACTACTATAACTATATGAATTATATGAACAACTACTATGGCTACGGCTACGGTAATATGTATAATAATGGTTACTACGGCTACGACCCATACTACTATGGTTATAACTACAATCTCTCGGAGGATGATGTAACAACCACGTCTACTACCTCTACCGAGATTCCAGCCTACTCGCCATTGCTATTCCAAGTATTTATTGAGAAGTAGTATAGTCGTTTTGCAGAAAATACGAGTCCCGAGGTGTAATGCTTCGGGACTTGTTTGTTTTAAAGGTGCGGTACGAGACGGCAGAGATTGTTTATGATATTCTGCCCTTTTTGCAAGTAAAGCGGAGTAAAGGGGTAGTTTTCTGCGACTAATTCCAAAGGGACCAAAGCGTCCTAAAGCGGACCAAAGGGGCCAAAAATAATTAGTAATTAGTAGAGAGTAATTAGTAACAGTTAAAAGTCTGCGACTTTTTGCGCAGAAGATGGGGATGCTGGGGAGTATGGGTAGAGTGGGTATTATGGGGAAGCGCGAGCATCATTAAACTACAATGCAATGCAAAGCAAAGCGCAGAATAGCGACAACGCGGACTAACGCACGA
>JAGCKG010000120.1 GCA_017647625.1 Alistipes sp.
CAAGACGTCCCAAAATCTCGTTCGTAGCGTCAATCACGAACCACTCCTTCTGAGCGTCCTCTGCCTTGACCGAGATAGTCTTGTAACTCTTTGAATCCACTTTGTTAAAAGTTTAGTTAATACTTAATTTATTGTAATCCATTCCCGAAAACACTCTTTCGGGACTGCAAAGATAGACATTTTTACATAGATACAAACCCCTCGCCCCTCTTTTTTTTCAGAGAAAACGTTAAACATCACGTTTACAATAAGTTAACGCATTTTTGAGCCTTGTAATTTATTTTACACACAGGCAAAAAACAAAGATAGAGGCCGACCCAAAGGTCAGCCTCCACCACTAATTATATTTGCGTAATGCTAACTTAACTACTTAAGTACAACATTAGCCTCGCCGTGCTTCGCAATAGCAACGTCTGCATTTGTGTAGTAGAGACCGTGTTCCGCAGCGCTACTATACTTCAAGTATGAGCTCCACTTTGTTGGGTTTGTAGCCTTTGCAACAAACTGATCACCGAACTCGGTAATAACTGGACCGCCAACAACGAGGTATCCCTCGTCATCAACATATACGCCAACATCATAGGTTCCAATCCAATTTCCATTATCATCTTTAGACATCTTTGATGAAATTGCGAACTTGTTTGGTGCATCTGCTGTCATAAACTGCCAACTCTTGAATCGACCACCAGCGAACAAACGATATGCGTTTTGGTCTCCTGTACAGTTGATTGCTGCGTGGAAAGTACCACCCTTAACCTGCAACATAGTCTTTGTTAGATTCATATAACTATTAAATACACCAGCGTTAATCCAAACCTGAGGACAGTTAGTATTACCGTTTGATGTAATATTGATAGAGTATGAACCAGTGAATACACCATTGTTAATAAGAATGATAGGACGATCCTTTGCAGAACCACTCTTCTTATAGTAGATACAAGACGTACCAGTAGCAGTAATACCACCAGGATTAGTTGCATCTGCATTAATTGTCAAGGCATAACTTGCACTTGTACGACCGTTGCAAGTAATCTCAATAGCATCCTTGCCCTTAGCAGCAGTCAATGTGTATGTACCAAGGTTAAGTGTGTGGTGCTCTGTAGACATAAGCGTTACAACATCGTTAAGAGTCACATCCGAAAGCAGTGTAAGAGTGGTGTTATTAGTCCAAGCAGCGATAGCCTCATCGATGAAATCATACTCGGTATTACCTACCTTTGCAACAATCTTATCCTCGATAACAACGTATGTATTGTCAACCTTTTGTTTAGCCTTATAATCACTAGCCACCCAATTTGTAGGATTGAAGTTATAAACGCCACCATATGCTACGATAGGATCACCGTATGGTCGGAAAGTATCGACAGTCTGCTCTGGCATATTAACATATCCGTTAAATGTACCTCCGTAGATGTTAAAGGTAATATTTTTACCAATAGCAGCACCCATTAGCCAAGACTTTGCCGTCTTATTAAATACACCGCCGTTGATGGTTACAGAACAACCTTCTCCATCTGCAAGGATAAGCTCATTACCTGACTCGCTATCAAATGAACCGCCATTGATAGTTGTAGTAGAAGCAGAACAGTAAATAGCGTGCTTACCTGACAAATGCTGATAAACAGATGCTTTATCACCATCAATTGTCAAAGTTCCTAAATTGTAAATACCACCTCTAATTTCACCACCAGATATTTTAAGAGTACCTGTAGACTGATTATTCAAACCATAACCACCATTTGACTCAAATTTACCACCCTTAACCTCAACTTCACCATAGTTAAATACCGCAGCACCGCCATTGGTACCCTTTGCATTGAAGGTTCCGTTTGTAATGGTTAGTTTAGCAGTTGTGATATTATCACCACCATCACCATAGCCGTTGTAGATACCGCGAGCGTTAATAACACCATTACCATTAATAGTAAGAACACCCTTATTATTAAGTACATATGCAGTTTCTACATCTTTATGACTGATGGTCTTGCTGTTAAGGTTAAGCGTAACTTTCTTACCCTCAGCAAGGACTGCAGTACTCTTTACAGTAACATCAGAAAGAAGCTTGATAGTCTGACCGCTTTCAACAGCCTCAAATGCAGCCTTAAGAGTAGTATATTTTTCAGAACCAATCTGCGCTACAGGGGCACTCTCAACAATAGTAATTTTACCATTCTCTTCCTTAACCTCAAAGCCCTCTGCTACATCATCATCACTAGGAGTATATGTAAACTCACCACCAGTAATCTCAGTTGTACCATTATCAATATTCTCGATAGCACCTTCGTTAATTGTACCATCGGTTACAGAAGTAGTACCATTATTCTTGATAGCACCGTTATTCAACTCACCACCGCTTACATTGGCAGTACCATCATTATCAATAACCGATGCAGTGTCATTACCGCTAATCTCACCACCCTCGATATTGATTTCGCCCTTATTCTCGATAAATGCCTTACTGTCATCTGCCAACACAATAGCACCCTCACCAGTAGTGTCGATGAAAGTAAGAGTGTTACCCTCAGCAACAGTTACAAGAGCAGTATCGCTAGTGTTCTTTACAGTGATAGTGTAACCATTAAGGTTGATAACAGTCTCTGTTGTTGAACGAGTTGCAGAAAGAAGACCTGCTTGTACGAGATCGTTCTCATCAACATCAATATCGTTACCAAGAATATACTTACCAACGCTCTTCATTGCCTTGATAAGATCTGCACCAGAAGAGATATATGTGTAAGTCTCCTTTACACCAAGTGTACCGTCAACAGTAACCTTCACGTTACCACCCTCAGTAAGTACATCACCTACGATAGAGGTTACCTTGTTGCGCTCAACTGGGATAGTAGTGTTGAAGCTGTTTGCCTTGATAAGAGCATCATCACCCTTTTTGTTGTCGTAAACGTTAAGTGTAAACTGTACATTACCGTCCTCTGGAACGAATACATAGTCAGTAAATACTGTAAACTGATAGTTGTCAGTAATCGACTCGTAACGTGTTTCATCAGTATAATTGAACTCGTGCTTCTTGGTTGCAGCCTCACTTGCTACGCCTGTTACTGCATTAAACTTGGTATACATCTCGGCTGTGAAATACTCAGCAACAGCATTTGTAGGCTCAATACCAAACTTACGAATCTCAGCGATATCAGTTGCTACAACGCGCACCTTTGCGAATGGACGTGTAAGGTTCATCTGAACGTCTGATGCACCTGTAAATGTAACCTTCTTTGTATCTGTCCAAGCATCACGAGCCTCTGTGTTAGGTGTCCAAGTGTTGAAAGTGATGTTTGACAAACCTGCGCTTGTGTTGTAGAAGTTGTCTGTTGCAGACCAGTTAGCCTTATCAATAGTAGTTGCTGTTACAAGGTCGGCCCAAACGGTGAATGTGTACTCGCGACCTGGAGCAAGACGTACTGGGAAGGTTGCAGAGCTATTCTTCGAAATCTGAGCATCACGAAGAATATGGCCATTGTACGCAATCTCAAGGATATAGCGGATGCTATAGTCACCAAGATTGGTAAAATCGAAACCCTGATTACTTGCAGCACGGGTTGACTCTGGAAGCGATACAGTGATGTTTACATCCTGCTCACCACCAACATTAACGTCGAAGCCCTCAGGCTCCGTTTGGCAAGATACTACACCAAGTACCAACGCCAAAAGTGCAAATAGTTTTTTCATAGTTAATAATTGTTAAATGTAATTTGATTTGTTATTCTATATCTATTTGTAAACTTATGAATTAATGAATGTCACCCTGCGCAAATGACAAAACGCAACTACCCCGCGACATTTACGTCACAGGGAAACGAAATTATATTGCAGGGAGTAGTTATGTAAGTGATTGATACACAGCGAAATACCCCCCCCCATTTTCATATTAGGGGTAGAGAAATACGGGTATGTATATATGCTGTTCATACCAAATTTAGTTCTATAATGTTGCTATTATAGCACAAAGGTAAACAAAATTTGCAATTTAGAGCGATATAGAGTAACTTTTTTACAATATTTTTCACAACGCCAGCAACAGGCCAAAAACTGCTCTAAACCAATAATTAAAGTATATAACCATAAAAACTATCAGAGAAAAACAAAGCAATCTCCCCACAAAAAAGGGCATCCCCGAAGGAATGCCCCATAAATAGTTGCTATATCAAAAGATTAGCGGATATACTCGCTTGAATTATCAGCTAAAACTTTCTTGTACAAGCGATTTTTAGAGATTGTTCTTCTCACCATCAGTGAAGAGAAATCTCTTTGAACCACTATTATTTTGCTTAATTGCTCTATAAACTGCAAGCTCATCCTCTGTCAAACTTGTGCTTGCGCGGCTAATAGTAAATGTAAAGCCACCAGAACAGCCATTAAGATTAAGATTTGTATTGCTCCATACAAGTGATGCACCGAGATCAATATTTGTGGCGCCACTATACAAAGAACAATTTGTAAGCTCCAAAGTTGCAGTGCCGTTAAGTGGGTTGATATATGGTCTCTCAAGATTTGAATTTTTGAAATTACAATTTCTAAAAATCAAATAACCGCTTGATCTACCCTCTGTACAAAGACTTCTTGGCTTTGTTGAACCTGATTTCTTCACATTTGTCATCTTACAGTTATCCATCAAGAGATTTGCGTGCTTAGTACTAACAACGCCCTGTGAAGCAGAAACATATGAAATAGTACCACCAAATACAACATCCTGAATTGTAACATTACCAGACAAAGCGTAAATTATAGTATTGAAGTTACCATTCTTAATAGTAACATTAGGCTTAGAACTATTCTTACTATCACCAATGTTCAACATTGCAGATACGTTATCAATTGCAAAAGTCTTACCATTAAGATCCACAGTAATATCCTTAGTAATTGTGTAAGACTTATCATATGTGATATCGTTTGCCAACAATACAAAAGTCTTATTTGCTGCAAGAGCTGCAGTGAACTCATTCCAAGAAGATACAACATCACGAGGATAAACTACAAATGCATCAGCACCAGTCAATGTATAAGTACCAGTAGGTGCTACATAAGCCTCATCATCGCTACCATTAGTGATAACAATCTTATATGCCTCCTCAGTAGTCAATGTGTTCTCACCCTCAAGAGCGATAGTGTTGTTCTTACCTGTCATCTTACGTACAATAAGTGGCTGGTAAGCTGTAACATTGTTATTCTTAACAACGATACCGTAGTTATCTGTGTTACCATCGAAACGGATACCGTACTCTTTAGCAACGATAGTAGTGCCCTCGACAGTAGCAGCCTTAACCTGCTTGAAGGCAACACCGTTCTTACCATTGATAGTACAACCCTCAACTACAACTGTCTCATCGCAGCTCTGTGCCTGAATCAAAGAGTGCATACCTGTAGCAGTACAGTTCAAAACCTTAGCGTTCTTTGAAGTCTTAATCTGAACACCAACAGCAGTATCTACAGCCTCACCAGTAGCAGTGAATGTACAATCCTTAACAGTAATGTTTGTTGAGTAACGCTGTGAACCATTCTCAAGAGCCTCTACAAAGTTTACAGAAGCAGTTGCAGTCTCAAAGTTTACATTCTTAATTGTCAATGCAGCATCAGCATAGTGCTCAGAATTGCTGTGGATTTTGATTGAACCATCATACTTAAAGCCACGACCGTTGATAGTAATCTTAACGGCCTGCTTCTGAATTGCAGTTACATCACCTACGATGTCAGCACCGAAGCTAACCTCGTTGTTAAGACCTGCTACACAAGCATTGATTGCTGCCTCAAGCTCCTCTGCTGTGTAAACATAAGTACCAACGATTGCGTCCTCTGTATTCTCGATAGCACCGTCTGCAACCTCGCCACCGTTTACATTTGTTGTACCATTGTTCTCAACAGCACCCTCGTTTAGAGTAGCATCCTCGATGTTAGCCTCACCATTGTTCACGATAACTGTACCATTATCATTAGATACAACGCTACCACCTTCGATGTTGATTGTACCATTGTTCTCAATAGCAACACCAGTACCCTTAACTACGATAGCACCAGTACCCTTCTCGTCTACGATAGTGAGTGAGCTACCCTCTGCAACTGTAATAAGTGGCTCGTCTGTGTCGTTTACGAAGGTTACAGTAAAGCCGTTAAGGTTAAGAACTGGGTTGATTGCAGTAGTAGAACGAGTAGTACCCTCCTCGAAGTTTGCATCAGCAGCAGTAACGATGATATGGTTTAGTGCGATAATCTCACGACCCTCAGCAATAGCCTTAAGAAGGTCTGCACCATTTGTAACAGTTGCATAATGGTATGGAATATCCTCAAGGTTGCCAGCGTTATCAAATGCATCTTTGATCTCAACAGTGAAGTCATCAGCATATGTAAGGATGTTACCCTTGATAGTAGTTACATAGTTACGCTTTACTGGAATAGGAGTGTTGAAATTCTTCTGCTCGTCGATAGGATCACCATTCTGATCGTAAACATTCATATAGAAATTAACGATGTCACCCTCGCTTGCGAATAGGTAATCAGTGAAGAGAGTCTTATCTGTACCAGTCTCACCATAAGATGCAATCTCGAATAGATTGTGAGTCTTTGTATCATAAACATCACCAGCCTTAGCCTCAACAGCATTGAAAGAGTTGCGGTACTTGGTTGTGTACTCAACCTCTGCCTTTGCAGGCACTATACCCATAAGCTCTTTCATATCAGTTGTGATAACACGCAACTTAGCGAATGGACGCTTAAGCTCAAGGGTGATAGCATTGCCACGCTCGAAACGACGAGTCACAGAGCAAGTGAAAGCATCACGAGTCTCATCCATTGCGTTCCAATCATTGATTGTAATATTGTGCAAACCTGCAGAAGTGTTGTAGTGAAGGTCTTCCTCACTACCCTCATTTACAAGGTCAGCCCATACTACGAATGTGTAGTCGCGGTTTGCGATAAGGCGTACTGGGAATGTAGCCTCCTTACCATTGTCGCTAATCTGTACTGGAAGTACCTTAACCTGGCCATTGTAATGTACCTCACACTGGAAACGTACATCGTAATTCTCGAACTTAACGTTGTCAAAAGCACCCAATGCGCTGTCGGCACGAGTACCCTCTGGAAGCGATACAGTGATGTTTACATCCTGCTCACCACCAACATTAACGTCGAAGCCCTCTGTCTGGCAAGATACTAAACCAAGCACCAATGCCAAAAACGTAAATAGTCTTTTCATAGTTAATAAATGTTAAATGTAAAATGTATAAATGGTTAATTAAATCTTCCTAAAACGCTAAAAGTTGAGCCAAGACAAAACAACTACACCCCACAACATAGATGTCGTAGGTTGCCGATGCTTATGTATGAATGATATTTAACTGTGTAAGTAGTTGATATACAGCAAAATACCCCCCCCAAATTCAAATTAGAGGATATCCTATCTAAGTATGCATAGATACTATTCATACCAACTTATTGCTTCTTTATGCTTATAATATGATACAAATGTACACAATTTTTCCCATTTAGCGCAATTTTTGAGAACTTTTTTACAATATTTTTCACAACGCCAGCAACAGGCCAAAATCGCTCTAAACCAATTACTAAAGTAAATAACCACAAAAAAAACTATCGCGAGGCAAGCCCCGCGATAGCGCATATATAATATATGGTGCTGACTACTATAGTTCCGTCTTCCACAACCCGTGGAGGTTGCAATACTCGTACACCGCAATCGGCTTGGCATCGCCCAATGCAATCACCGCCTCAGGCTTATCGCTAAGGTCTACCTTAATACCGCCCTTATCGGTCTCCACATAGACAAAGGCTATGTGATGCTCCTCGGTCATAGGATGAGCAACACTGCCAACCTCAACCTTGATAGTGTTGTTATCAAGGCGGGTAACAACAGGAACGTGCTTCTCGTTGCTCGCATCCACAGTATTAGGTACAAGCTCCTGCATCTTCTGGCCACAGCATACAATAGGAACTTTAGAGTCCACCAACTTTACTACTACATTGCCACACATCTCACATTTATAAAATCTTGTTGTCATAATCTTACGTTGTTTTTAGTTTGTTTTCTATTTCTGATGCAAAAATAGTACAAAGATATGGTTCCATCAAACAGATATTTCCTATCTTTGTATCGATAAAAACGATTAAAGTGCAAAACACCACTAAACTATGACACTACAACAATTGGAGTACATCGTGGCGGTGGATAAGTATCGCCATTTTGTGCGCGCGGCGGAGTCGTGCAACGTGACGCAGTCGACACTGTCATCACTCATACAGAAACTCGAAGCGGAACTCGACGTAACGATATTTGACCGCACACAGCACCCTGTAGCACCCACGCCCATAGGCGAAGAGATAATAGCGCAGGCGCGCGTAATCCTCTACAACTCATCACAGATGGGCGAACTGGTAGCCTCGCACAAAGGTTGCGCCATAGGCGACATACGTCTTGGTACGGTATCGACAATAGCACCCTTCATCCTGCCACAGATGTTTCGCTATATGAGCGACAACCACCACGACATACATCTCCACGTCGAGGAGGCTCGCGTGGAGACCATAAAGCAGAAACTACTACGCGCAGAACTCGACATTGCGATACTACCTATGCCCGTAGCAGATGAGACACTACTCGAGATACCCATATTCCACGAACGCTACTATGCATATGTCTCGCCAGAGGATACCTTATATAATAAAGAGCAACTTGTAACGGGCGAACTTACTGCCGAAAACATATGGATGCTCGGCGAGAGTTATTGTCCTAATACGGGTCAGTTCCCATTCTGCATAAGCGATATGACCAACGTATCTATCTACGTTGCAGGTAGCATCGAGACCCTTATACGCATCGTGGACAACAATGGAGGTTACACCATCATCCCCGAGTTGCAGTTACCCCTTATCGACAACGAGCGCAGAGCCAATGTACGCGAGTTGGTAGACCCCACACCGGGCAGAGAGGTGGCATTTGTCGTGCGCAAAGACTTTGTAAAGGAGCGTATGATTAACATCCTCGCCGACGCCATAAAGAGCATCATCCCCGACACTATGCTCGACTCGCGCCTTAAGAAGTTCTCGATAAAACTCTAAATATCCGATTGACACAAAAAAACAGCACCTCCTCGAGAAGTGCTGTTTTTAATTTTTATCGGTTACCCTACTACTCTACCTCCTCGTAGAATGGAGCGTCCTCGCTATTTTTCGAATTATTAAAGTCGTCGTTGATAGATACATTGACCTCAGTAACCTTAGTCAAGACGTTACCTACGATAGTAGTTAAGTAGTTACGCTCGATAGGAATCTGCGTATCGAACTCCACCTCTCTAATCTTCTCCTTATTCTCATCCAACACAGTCATTGTGAAGTTGATAGGAGTATGCTCGCCACTGGTAGCAAGGATATAGTCTGTACAGAGCGTTAGGTGTGATGCACGCTCTGCACCATTATCCGCAACGGTAAACATTGCATCGTACTCGGCATTGTAGACGTGGCTCTCGCGGTTATCGCGAATCTTGCTTACATAGGTTGCGCTGATGCTCTTACCCTCAACACTCTTATCGCCCAAAATCTTGCCCTTAACAGCATTAAATGCCGTTGGGATAACGATATCCGAGTTATACTTTACAGTCACATACTTAGGATGCACGTTGAGGTTAAGCTCCGCAAGGTCGGTAGCCACAACACGCACCTTTGCGTAAGGACGTGTCAAGGTCTTCTCAACAATATTACCCTCAACACCCTCCTCAGGAGTATAGTTGAAATATGTGAAGTACGCATCGGCAACCTCATCGTTAAGACTATCCGTATCCTGCTTAATAGCGATATCGGTGAGGTTTACACCAATAGTGTGACGCATACCAAGATCGCGCTGAGCATCTACATCTGGATTAACCTCCTCTTGAGCCAAACCATTAGAGACGAAGTCGGCAAAAATAGCAAATCTATACTCACGACCCGCGATAAGGCGTAGGTCGAATCTCACCGGCTCATACTTATCCTTGATAACCACCATACGATCCTTGATAGGAGCATTTAGGTTTTCGGCATCGTAAATCTCCAACGAGTAACGAAGGTCAACATCGTTCCAGTCGACATAGCGACTATCATCAAGAGGCGCACCATCAAGATAGTCAATCGCACCATAGGCACTATTCAACTGCGACTGCGCATCGCCATCAGTACGAGTGTCACCGATAAGATCCGGAGCAGAGAATGAAAGTTGCACGTTAACCTCACTGCGAGACCCTATACCCAAGATAGAGTCTACCTGACAAGATGCCATTCCAAGTGCCAATGCCATCAAAGCCATTAAACGTGTCTTCATATCAGAAATTTAGTAAAATAAAAAGTTAATAATTGTGTGTCATCAGTTAATTCCCCTATCGCAAGATAATCTCTTTGGCATAGTCCGCACCACACAAAAGACAATTAAATATCTACAGCACAACAACTTACATCGTCATATCGCCATAGACATCTATTCAATAGGGCATTTCGTTCTACAAATATAGCAAAATCTATGCGAACGACCAAACAAAATAGGAGAAAATTAGCACTCCATAGGAGACATTGACCAATACAACACATACCAAAAATCGCACTACGCACCGAAACTCCATCAACAGCCCAGAAAGCCTATTGCCAATTGAATATTTAATCGTATATTTGTATCGGGGGAGTTATGATTTGGCTACGATAATTGGTGTAGCATACAAGCATATCATACCACTACAAAATATTGAAAATGAGTATAATATCGAAAATAACAAAGATTGCGTGGAGGCTACTTATGACCATTATTATGGTCATCGTTTTGGCTATAGTGGCAACAAGTTTTTCCACCATCTACGACTTTGCACCTCCCACACCATTTGCGGGCAACGACATTTTCAACCCATATGCCGAGTTTGACCCAAATGTAGCGTGGAAGCGCACATCGCTGCACACACATACCCGCGTGGAGGGACCTCTCAACGAGTGCGACTTCACAGCCAGCGAGACCGTCGACAAATACCGCGACTTTGGCTACGATATCGTGGGCATCTCAAACCACAACGAGATAACCCCACACCCCGATCAGACGTTAGATATAGGCATCTACGAACACGGCTACAACCTACGCAACTTTCATAAGTTAGTAATTGGCACAGAGCGTGTTAACCATTTCGATGCTTTATATCCCCTATCAGCATCACAGGCACAACATCAACTCGATATGCTCGATGATGAGTGCGAGGTGTTGCAACTAAACCACCCTTCGCGTTCCACCCTATTGGATAGCGCGTGCCTAACAAAAATTGGTGGCTACAATATTATGGAGTTGTCGGGCATAAATGCCTATCTCGAAAATATGCATTGGGACTGGGCGTTGAGTGCAGGACACTATAGTTACGCACTTCTCAACGATGACCTTCACTATCCCGATAGGACAACAAAATTTGCAGTACGGTGCAGTTATCTCGGTGCAGAGGAGATAACCCGCGAGGAGATTATTGCGACACTTAAAAGCGGTTGTTTCTACTCAGTGCGCATTCCCGACTACGGCAATGGCGACTGGAATGTTAAGCGCGAGAAAAATCAGACGCTACCAACGATAGAAAACATTGGTATACAGGGCGATACGATATATCTCAAACTATCGCACACACCCGAGCAGATAAGGGTCATTGGCGAGAACCACACACTACTTAAGCGCGTTGTGGCGAGCGATACCATATCATATTGTATGCGTGCGTGCGATCCATACGCCCGAATCGTGGCATCCTATCCCGATAGCCTCATCATTATGACCAACGCCTTTGCGCGCTACGACAAGGCTACGATGACATCGCCTGCAGATAGAACATTTCACACAAAGAATAGCCTCGCAACAGCGTTGTATAACATTGCTGTTGTGATAGTTATAGCAATATTATTAACACTTTACATAAAGATTATACGACGATGGAGAACAAAATAGGAGTTATCAAGGAGTGGTTTAAAAGACCATTAAGCATCGTATGGTTTTGTGGTATTATAAGTCTCTTTACGCTTGTTGCATACCACAAACCACTGTTTGATTATGTTACGGAGAATGTGGAAAGTGGTATTAGTGGCGTGGTCATAACCGTAAGTTTTGCATTGCTTATTCTGCTCTTCAATTTTATGTTTGCAATGCTTATTATCAAGCCTTTGAAGATGGTTGGTCGCGTTATTGTGGCCATCTCGTTGCTTGCGAATGGTGTTGCACTTTACTTTATAAAGACCTACGAGGTATTACTCACACGCGATGTTATGGGCAACCTCTTCAACACCCGCGTGTCGGAGGCCTCGGGCTTTGTATCGGCAGATATGTTCCTATTTATCATCCTCTTTGGGATTATTCCTGCCCTCTATGTCCTCTGTCGTAAGGTCGACTATGGCAAGGGTCGCACAATGACTAAGGGTGTAGGTTTCTCGTTGCTTGGCATTGTAGCCTTGGCGGTGGTAAATATCAATAATGTGCTGTGGATAGACCGCAACGCTACAAAGATTGGTGCGCTTATTTTGCCTTGGTCTTATATCGCCAACACCGCACGCCACTTACACCACCAGAAGATGATAAACCGCGAGGAGATACCTCTCCCCGATGCTACATTTACCAGCGATGAACCATCAGTGATGGTGCTTGTCATTGGCGAGTCGGCACGCCGAGAGAACTTCTCACTATATGGCTACGAGCGTGAGACAAACCCACTGCTCAAGAGCGACAGCGTAAAGACATATATAGCTAATGCCTCGGCAACATCTACCACACAGGCTGTTAAGGCTATCTTGGACCATAAGCGCGTTAAGGGTCTGTACGAGATTTTGCCAAACTATATGTACCGCAATGGCGTAGATGTGGTGTGGCGCACAACCAACTGGGGCGAGCCACCACTACATATCGAAAAGTATCGTAATGCCTCGAAACTAAAGGCACAATATCCCGATGCTGACGGCAAGTACGACGGAATATTGTTGGCGGGTCTTCGTGAGGAGATCGAGGCTTCGGTCAACGATAAATTGCTTATTGTGATACACACCAGCACCAGTCACGGTCCTACATACAATAAGAAATATCCCACAGAGTTTGAGACGTTTACACCCGTATGCACTACGGTTGAGATGGCAAAGGCTGATAGAGCAGAACTCATCAATGCCTACGACAATACGATACTTTATACGGACTATCTGCTACACTCGATAATCGATGTATTGCGCGGAGTGGATGATAGAAAGTGTGCTATGATCTATATCTCGGATCACGGCGAGAGCCTTGGCGAGGGCAATATCTATATGCACGGTATGGTTGCCGCCTCTATGGCCCCAAAGGAGCAGACCGAGATTCCGTTTATAGTATGGCAGGGCGATGATAGTCGCCACTTGAAAGAACTCGACGAGGTCGGTCACTACCATATCTTCCATAGCGTTATGGACTATTTAGATATGGATAGCGAGTTTTACAACGAGGAGTTTAGCGTGTTTGAGTAAGGGAGAAAGATTGGTATTAGAATAAAGTCTCCCCGACCTCACCTCACGACCAAATTTGTTGTCAGAAGGGGCATAAATAATTAGTAATTAGTAGAGAGTAATTAGTAATAGTTAAAAGGCTGTGCCTTTTTGCGCAGAAGATGGGGATGCTGTGGAGTATGGGTAGAGTGGGGATTATGGGGAAGCGCGAGCATCATTAAACTACAATGCGGTGCAACGCGCAGAATAGCGACAACGCGGACTAACGCACGACCTCATCCCCACTATCCCCAGAATACCCAGGTTCCCCACAGCGTAGCTGTCGCTTGAAACAAGCGAAACAGACACAAACATACAAGGGCAGCACCACCCAATTTCTTGTCAGAAGGGCGTCAGATACAACGCTCGGCGAATTTCGAGACGATGGGCTGTACTTGGGCGTACTGCCCATTGGCGAGATAATTCGTTAGCGGAAGTAGATGACCCCTTATCACAAGAAATTATGACCCCTTATCACAAGAAATTAAAATGGGATGTCATCAACAACCCCCGCCGACAAACTACTACTTACTGGTGCCTCATCGAGGATAGGTGGAAGATCGTGTACTGGAGGTGGTGGTGTCTGCTGTGTTGACTGCACACGCCAAGCACGAACATCGGTATACCAGCGACCCTGATACTCGCGTGACTCGATATCGAAAGAGATAATATAACTCTCGCCCACGCGAAGGTTAGACACCTCCTGTGCCTTATTCATAAATGTAACTGCTATCTCCTTACCATACTGCTTGTTAGGTTGCTCGAATACAACAACCTGACGTTCCCAAGTACCACGTGCTGTTTGACCAGAGGTAGGCTCCAAAATTTTTAATACTTTACCTTCAAATTCCATATTATTTTCTGTTTTATGTTTTTCAAATTATGCTACAGAGCAAGGGATGCCAAGAGCCTCAACGCGGGTGGCAATTTGGCGTAGTTCATCCTTCTCCACCTTCTCCAAAGTCTGGCAAGGGGTGTCGCGGTCGAGAGAGTAAACCATAACCTGCTTTGGACGAATCTCATCAACAAGTTTTAGCCACGCTGTAACCTCCTCCTCAGTGGTATTATCAACACGCTTGCCGAGGTACTCGCCACGAAGGAACATAGTCTGCAAGATAAGATTACCCTCGAAGGCCTTTAGTAGTTCTACGGTGCGGGCAACAGTATATGCGCCCTGTGGTTTATTCACAAGTTGTACGGTATCATCAAATGCCGAGTCGAGTTTGAGAATGTTATTATCGACACGCAAAAGAGCGCGACGTACATCCTCGCGGTGTATCTGCGTAGCGTTGGATAGCACCGACACTTTAGCCTTTGGGCAGTGCTTGTCACGAAGGGCAATGGTATCGGCAATGATATTCTCAAAATCGGGATGCATCGTTGGTTCGCCATTGCCAGCAAAGGTAATAACATCTGGGGGTGTACCATCTGCCACCATCTTCTGTAGCGTAGCATCGAGCATATCGCGCACATCCTCACGTGCGTTGAAGCGACGCTTGCCAGGATGCTCATCGTTCCAACCGCACTCGCAATAGATGCAGTCGAAACTACACAATTTCGACTCTATAGGCAAGAGGTTAACGCCCAACGAGAGACCTAAACGACGAGAGCGTATAGGGCCGAAGATTATATTGTCGTATAGCGATGTCATTTCTATATATTCTTAAGGGATGTTCTATAAATTAGTAAATTAAGTTTAACAATAGGAGGTTGTATTTTATCTTTCGGTCGCTTTTGTGTCTATTTCGACATCTTCCTTATCTTTACTCGGTTACAATGCTCGCATTGCGCCCTCATAAGAGA
>JAGCKG010000121.1 GCA_017647625.1 Alistipes sp.
AGGGCGGTTATTCGAGCCTGTGATGATATGCTCGCGTGTGAGTGCTCGCGCATCGCAGTAAGCAAGGCCCGTGAAGCAACTGAACACGAAGACATCGCGTATATGCTCCAAGCGCTTCGATGGCATCGTCTTTTGCATTACTCGTGTCAGCTCGTCCATTGTGAGGTATCCGCGCTCGGCCTGCTCGTAATGGAACTTAAAGTTGGCAAAGGGATTCTTCTGCGCCCAGCCGTTGTCAATGGCGACCTGATAGACCGACTTAAATTTTAGAATGGTCTTCATCACATAGTTTGTCGAAAGGTTGAACTGTGAACGCAAGAATATCTCAAAGCCATTGACAAACTTTGGGTTAACCTCGTTTACCGAGATGTCAGAACGCTTGTATTCAGCCTCCATATACTCCATCAGGCGTTTACGTGTAAGCACATAGCGGTCGTGCGTAATCTTCGATGTAGTGTGCCCGACAAGCTTCGCATAGTCCTTGATGTAATCATCGAAGAGATCAAGCAGCGTCATTGACTTCTCGTCTTTCGAGATTAGGCGACATTTGAGTTTTCGCGCCGTTACAACCTCGCCCGCCAGGAACATCTCGTTGTACTTGGCAAAGATAAGGCCTCGCAGGTTGTCGAGATAGGCATTGACCTCCCTCTCCTCCTTGGTGCGGCCAACGGTACGCCCCTCCTTCGGGAACCAGCGCTCCGGTGGAAGGTAGTATCGCGTTGCAAGATGTGTCATTTGGTGATTGATCGTGATGCGTGCGAAGATAGGTGCATTGCCTTCGGCGTTTGGCTTGCCCTTCTGCATAATAAAGAGAATCGAGAATGTACTTTTATCCATAGATGCAATAGTTTATGTTATGTTCGTTTTTCTTGCTTATTGCACAGCGTTGCAAACTCGCTTAAAACAATGCAACACACTGTGGCAAAGCGTTTTATATACCGCAAACATAACATCACACTTTGGAACACGCAAGCGTTAGAAGCTATTTTAGATTTAGTTATCTCCTTCTTTTAGACTTTTTACGACTCCTTGCTATCGTTTTTCTCGTTACATAGGAACCCCTATGCGCCTCCAAAAAACGATAGCAATTAGCCACAAAAAAGTTCCTAAATTAAGTTCGTAACTAAATCTAAGATAGCTTCCGCAAAAAGTCGTAACCTTTTTTGAAGAATGCGAAAGTTGGTCACACACTTCTCTCTTCGTTTGGGATTGGAATTGTTTGGCGAGGAGAATTGCATCGAATTGCGCCCGATTTTATCGGATTGCAAAAGGCTAAAATTTGTAGAATTACGAATTTTGAGTAACTTTGTGTAGTCCAAATCTTAAATATTATGAAAGAAGCCGGTTATGTATATATCTTGACTAATCCAAGTTTTAAGGAGGATTGGGTAAAAATTGGTAAAACTGCTCGCGAGGTAAATGTGCGGTCAAAGGAGTTGGATAATACTGCTGTTCCATTACCCTTTGAGATTTATGCAACCCTCAAGACAAGAAAATACGAAGAAGTAGAATTTCTGATTCATAGGATAATTGATAGACTAACTGATTTGAGAATTAGGCAAGGACGAGAATTCTTTAATGTGTCCCCAGCCAAAGCGTTAGATATATTAAAAGACATATCTAAAACACTTGATGATGCAGTAATAGATGAGGTGTATTTGAAAACGAATAACGCTTTGTGTGATGATGAAGAATCGCAACTAACTTGCGAGAAAAAACAGCGACCACGCTTTAAATTTAGTATGGTAAATATACCGATCGGTGCAACAATAACCTTTGTGCCTACTGGACTTGATGTAAAAGTCGTAGACGAAGATCATGTGGAATATGAGGGTCGTATATACAAACTGTCACCTTTTGTAGGAACATTTATGCCAGAGGATAAGCGCAATACATCAGGAGCATACCAAGGTGCAAAGTATTTTGCGTATAAAGGAGAAATACTTGATGATTTACGCACAAAGATTGAGAGAGCAACTAAATAGGCGGAATTGACGCAGTCGCTACGCTTTACTGCGTCTTTCCCTTGGAGTCCTAGGATATAAACAGGCATCATTGGCAAGTTCAGCATAGCAGAATATCTTTTGTAATATAGGCAGTTGTAAGTGTGCAAGCACCCACAACTGCCTATATCACAAAAGCCACCCCTTTCGGAGTGGCTTGCCAATGATGCTTGTTTGCATCGCTCGTGATTCCGGCGGGATTCGAACCCACGACCCACAGCTTAGAAGGCTGTTGCTCTATCCAGCTGAGCTACGGAACCATCCTTTATTATGGCAAATAACGCATCCATTTCAAACAAATTATTGTCGTGCAATGGAGTTATTGCGCATTTGCGGTGCAAAAGTAAGTAAAATATATTGATTTGCAAAATTTTTGTTACTCCTCTGGTGTAATTTTATCGATTGCAGTGAGTATCATATCATAATCGAAGCCCAAGCCCAAGCCATAGCGCAGTAGTTTGCCTCGCAGTTCGTAGTTGTTCGAGGCCTTTGTTGTGCGCATCTTGCGCTCCAATTTCGTGGTTAGTTGTCCTAACTGTGCATCGCCATCAACTGTGGCGAGGGTGGCGGATATAATCTCTTTGCTGATGCCTTTTTGTCGTAGTTGGAATGCAATCTTACGTGCGCCCCATCCTGCGAGGTTGCTCTTCTCGCGAACATATGCTTCAGCGTAGCGGTGGTCGTCGATAAAGCGTTGCTCTATAAGTTTAGCAAGTACACCCTCGCGCTCGGTCTCTGGAACACCCCAGCCACGCATAAGGCGCATAGCATCGCCCGAAGACTTTTCGGCACGCGCGCACAATCGCATTAGCGACTGTAGGGCTTGTGTCGCGCTCTTGGGCTTTTTCTCGCGTGTGGCGGTGGTTTGTTCTGTTATCGTAGTGTTGCGCATATCATTCGGGGTTTACCTCTAAAGTCCTCGCGGAGTGTGATGTCGATATATCCCTCAGACTCAAGCATTTTTATCATCTCGTTTGCGAGAAGTTCGTATATCTCAAAGTATAGTTTACCCTCGCTTTTAAGAATCTTTTTTGAGGTGTGTGCTATAGAGCGGTAGAATATCAACGGGTCGTTATCAGGAACAAAGAGTGCGGTTGCAGGCTCGTAGTCAACCACATTCTTGCGCATCGATACAATGTCTGTCTGTGGAATATATGGTGGGTTAGACACCACCACATCGAATTTCTGCTTGAACAACGTATCAAAATCGCTAAGCGCATCACCTTGTATAAAAGTGACATTGGGTGCATAACGCTTGCCATTATTGCGTGCGATATTGAGTGCCTCGCAAGAGATATCCATCGCCCAAACGTGGCTACTATCGATCTCTCTGCCAAGTGCTATGGCTATTGCTCCCGAGCCAGTGCCAATATCGAGTATTGTTGCACCATTTGTCGCCTCGGATGCTATCCACTCCACAAGTTCTTCGGTCTCGGGGCGGGGTATAAGCACACCCTCCCTAACCTCCAGTTCCATATCTCTAAAGTCGGCATAACCAATGATATACTGCACTGGTCGCCAACTGCGAAGTTCGGCTATAATGGAGTCTAAATCGCTAATTTCTATATCCTTGTTTGGCTCGATGATAAGGTCGTTACGCGAGATATTGCCCTTTGCGATGATAAGCATCTGAGCAATCTGTTTAGCCTCGCTAACGTCGTATAGTTCGCTTGCTGTGCTATATAGCAGGTTGTATATCTCGCGACGTGTTGCCATCTCTATGCTCTTAAAAGGAGGTCTGCAAGGGCTACTGCCACCATAGCCTCGACAGCCACTACGGCTCTGCGCGCTATGCAGGCATCGTGGCGACCGCCTATAGTGAGCGGGGTGGTAGCATCGCACGCGAAGTCATATGTTGTTTGTTTTTTTGCGATACTTGGCGTTGGTTTTATTGCTACACGAAGAACGATCTCATTGCCGTTGGTGATGCCACCATTTATGCCACCCTCATTATTTGTAAGTGTTGTACCCGTAGCGTCTATTATTGTGTCGTTGCGCTCCGAACCTCGCTTTGCTGTTCCTGCAAAGCCGTCACCAAACTCTACACCCTTAACGCCTGGTATAGAGAATAGTAGATGTGATATTACGCTCTCCGCAGAGTCGAAGAATGGCTCTCCGAGAGTAGGTTTTATGTTCTTTACACGACACTCAACAACGCCACCTACCGAGTCGCCCTCGCGTGCTACGGAGTCGATTATATCATTAAATTTCGAACTATCTGTAACGCCATTTACCGAGACTAATTGTGTTGCGAAGGTTACATTTGCCAGTATTCTCTTTGCCACTACTCCCGCAGCCACAAGTGCTACGGTCATACGTCCCGATGCCATACCGCCACCTGCGATGTCAGCATCGTTACCATACTTGCGCAACTGCACAAGGTCGGCGTGTGAGGGGCGTGGGTGGATGCGTAGGTGCGAGTAGTCGCCCGAACGCTTATCGGCGTTTCGGAATGTGATGGTTATAGCCTCGCCAGTGGTCTTACCCTCGGGGTCAAGACCCTCAATCACAGGTATATCCTCCTCCTTGCGAGCTGTCTCACCCGAGAGTGTTGGGCGTCGTCTGTCAAGGTCGGCAGTGAACATATCTGCACTAAGCGCAATGCCTTTTGGTGCGCCCTCGATGGTGATGCCTACGCTCTCGGCGTGTGATGAGCCGAAGATTGTAATGCGAAATATGTTGCCAAAACTGTTACTCATTACCTTGAACTTTCAACGATGCCATATCCTCGAAGAATGAAGGGTAACTCTTGGATACGCACTCTCTATTCTTGATGTTGAGCGGATGTTCAAGGCGTAGTTCTGTTATTGCCAAAGACATAGCGATGCGGTGGTCGTCGTGGCTATCTACATCGGCATTGTGAGGTTCTCCACCCACAACACGCATCTCGTCGGTGTCGTAGTCGAGTTCTATGTCAATACCAATTTTGCTATATTCGCTTCGTAGTACCTCGCCTCTGTCGCTCTCTTTGCCTCGAAGTCGTGATACGCCCTTGATTACCGATACTCCCTTAGATGCAGCCGCAAGGGCTACAATCGCAGGGAATAGGTCGGGACACTGGGTTGCGTCGAAGTCGAAGGCCTCCAGTTCGCGATGTGCTATGGTGATGCTGTTCTCCTCGATTATGATTGATGCTCCTGCACGCTCCAAAGCGCGACATATTGCTGTATCTGCCTGACGTGAGAGCATAGATATATTGCGTATTGTGACCTCGCCGGCGATGGCTGCAGCGACCATTATTGCGGCTGCACTGCTCCAGTCGCTCTCGATGGTGTAGTCCACACCCTGATACTCCTGTCCTGCCTCGATGTAGAACTGGGTGTAGTCGCCCTCGTTGTACATAACATTTACACCAAAACGCTCTATGGTGTCGAGGGTCATATTTATATATGGGGTAGATACTGCACCTTTGACCTCTATGGTGGTATCGCGCTCTGCCATTGGGAGTGCGATGAGCAGACCTGTTACAAACTGCGATGACATCGAGCCGTCTACCGTTACCTTGCCACCGCGCATAGGACCACATACCTCGATAGGTAGGCGACCGCCACCATCACGCACTGCAACGCCAAGTTCCTTGAGAGGTTCCACCATCATAGACATCGGTCTATGGCGCAGTGTACCTTCGCCCTCGATGGTTACGGGGCTATCAAGAAGTGCTGCGATAGGGGTGAATAGGCGTGCTGCGAGTCCCGATTCGCCTACGTTGAGTAGGGCGGTCTTTGGCGAAATTCCGCCCTCGATAGTTAATGTGTTGTCGTCAACGATATCTACTTTTGCTCCTAAAGCCTCGATAGCGGATATTGCCGAGCGTGTGTCGCGACAAAGTTCGATGCCACGGAGTGTGGTGCGACCCGAGGCGAGTAGGGCTACCGCCAAGGCGCGTTGTGCATAACTCTTTGAGCAGGGAGGTGTCACCTCGCCACGAAGTCTGTTCCCTAAAGGAATCGTGCAATCATCCATATATTATGGGATGTCTATAAATTAGTAATTAGGTTTAAAGGCGGTAGTCTCTATCTCTGCAACGCTGTAGAGCCTTCCGTTATAGCGTTTTGTTATTATAAATCATCATCCTCGTCATCCTCGTTTGCCTGAGGGATGTGACCCAAGGCACGCAATGCCTCCTCGCGCTCACGCTCCTCCTGTTCACGTTGCTTGCGCTTCATCTGTGGCGATGTACGCAACTCGAAGTTACGACCGAGGTATACTCGACGTACCATCTCATCGTTAGCCAAATCCTCGGCAGTACCAGTCTTTAGAATTTTACCCTCGTAGAGAAGATATGTACGGTCTGTGATGGCAAGGGTCTCATCGACGTTGTGATCGGTGATGATAACACCGATATTCTTATCCTTAAGCGTACCTACGATACTCTGAATATCCTCTACGGCAATAGGGTCTACACCCGCAAATGGCTCGTCGAGGAGGATAAATGCGGGGTTTATCGCCACTGCACGTGCAATCTCTGTACGGCGACGCTCGCCACCCGAGAGTTGGTTACCATAACTCTTGCGCACCTTCTGTAGACGGAACTCATCGATAAGGTTTTCTACGCGCTCGCGCTGATACTCCTTCGAATAATTTGTCATCTCTAACACCGCGCGGATGTTATCCTCGACAGAGAGGTGGCGGAAAACCGAGGCCTCCTGTGCAAGGTAGCCTACGCCCATCTGTGCGCGACGGTATACTGGCAGAGATGTGATGTCGGTAACTAAGCCCTCGTCGTTTTCGAGGAATATACGTCCCTCGTTAGGTTTGATAAGACCTACAATCATATAGAAGGTTGTGGTCTTGCCGGCACCATTAGGTCCCAACAAACCTACGATCTCTCCTTGGTTAACATCGATAGAGACGTGATTCACGACAGTGCGTGATTTATAGGATTTTACTAACTCGCTTGTAAAAAGTCGCATCTTGGTATTACAAAATTTTGTAAGTTTTTTGCAAAGTTATTACATTTTTACAAAAAAAGATATTATATTTGGGTAAATTTTTGACACTAACAGAAATTATGGATACCGAAAAGGGTGGAATATTACACGAAAAGTTACGCGAATACTTCGGTTTTTCTTCGTTCAAGGGCAACCAAGAGGCGGTGATTAAGAATGTCCTTGAGGGCAAGGATACATTTGTTCTTATGCCTACGGGAGGTGGTAAGTCGTTATGCTATCAGTTGCCTGCGCTTATTATGGATGGCGTTGCCATTGTCATCTCACCACTCATTGCACTTATGAAGAATCAGGTGGATGCTATGCGTACCTTCTCTACAGAGTCTGGTATTGCCCACTTCCTAAATTCGTCGCTCAATAAAACGGCTATCGCTCAGGTACGACAGGATGTGCTTGAGGGTCGCACAAAGTTGCTATACTTTGCCCCAGAGTCGTTGACTAAGGAGGATAACATTGCCTTCCTGCGCAAGATAAAGATTTCGTTCTACGCTATTGACGAGGCGCACTGTATCTCGGAGTGGGGTCACGACTTCCGCCCAGAGTACCGTAGAATACGTCCTATTATTAATGATATAGGTGCAGCACCACTTATTGCCCTTACAGCAACGGCAACGCCAAAGGTGCAGATGGATATTCAGAAAAATCTCGGTATGACCGATGCTACGGTGTTCCGTTCATCGTTCAACCGACCAAATCTATACTACGAACTACGTCCAAAGAATAATATCGACCACGATATCATCCGTTTCATCAAACAGCACGATGGTAAGAGTGGTATCATCTACTGTCTCAGCCGTAAGAAGGTCGAAGATCTGGCGGAGTTGCTTGTAGCAAATGGTATTAAGGCGTTGGCATACCACGCGGGTATGGATGCCCAGACTCGTGCCGACAATCAGGATGCATTCCTGCACGAGAGAGTGGATGTCATTGTGGCGACCATAGCCTTTGGTATGGGTATCGACAAACCAGATGTGCGCTATGTTATCCACTACGACATTCCAAAGTCGTTGGAGGGTTACTATCAGGAGACTGGTCGTGCTGGTCGTGATGGTGGCGAGGGTCACTGCTTGACATACTATAGTTATAAGGATATACAGAAACTCGAGAAGTTTATGCAGGGTAAGCCTGTTGCCGAGCAGGAGATTGGCAAGTTGTTGCTTCTTGAGACGGTGTCGTATGCCGAGAGTTCGATGTGTCGTCGTCGCTCGTTGTTGCACTACTTCGGTGAGACCTATGGCGAGGCTAATTGTGGCTCGTGCGATAACTGCTGTAATCCTAAGCCAAAGGTTGAGGCTAAGCGCGAGATGGTGCTTGCTTTGGAGGCGTTGGAGGATATTGGCGATAAGTTCAAGATTGACCACCTTGTAACCGTCCTTATGGGTAAGGTTACGGCTATGGTCAAGAGTTACGGACATAATAAGTCGGAGTTCTTTGGTGCTGGCGAGGAGAAGGACGATCGCTTCTGGAATGCTGTGATACGTCAGGGTTTGATAATGGGTCTTATCGACAAGAATATCGAGAACTACGGTCTTATATCGGTAAATGATAAGGGTAGAGCCTTCATAGATAAACCAACATCGGTGACTATTACTCTCGACCACGACTACGACTCGGAGGAGGAGAATGCAAACTCTATGGGTCCTATGCGTGGCGGTGGTGCTGCAGACGAGGAGTTGTATGCTATGTTGAAGGATTTGCGTCGTAGTGTTGCTGCGCACAATAATTTGCCACCTTATGTCATCTTCCAGGATCCATCGTTGGAGGAGATGTCTATTCAGTATCCTATCACTATCGAGGAACTTCAGACTATCTCGGGTGTAGGTGCTGGTAAGGCGCAGAAGTTTGGTGCCGAGTTCATCAAACTCATCAAGACCTATGTCGATGAGAAGGAGATTATACGTCCTCAAGACCTTGTGGTTAAGGGTGTTGCAAATAAGGCAAACAACAAGATTTTCATTATCCAGTCTATCGACCGCAAGATGGACTTCGAGGATATTGCACACGCTAAGAACCTCGATATGGATGAACTTCTTACCGAGATTGAGTCTATCGTGAACTCTGGTACTCGCCTCGATATTCAGTACTACCTCAATAAGATTATGGAGGAGGATAAGGTCGAGGATATCTACCTATACTTTAAGGAGGATGCCGAGACTGACTCGTTGGAGGATGCCTACGAGGAACTTGGCTCGGAGTACAGCGAGGAGGAGATTCGCCTTGTGCGCATTAAGTTTATATCGGAGGTTGCGAACTAAGAGGGGAACTAATGGCAGAGGTAAGAGCAAAAAAGGCACTCGGTCAGCACTTCTTGACCGATCTAAATATCGCGCGTAAGATTGCCACATCGCTATCGGGAGGTACGGCAGAGAACCCTGATAAGGTGTTGGAGGTCGGTTGTGGTATGGGTGTGCTTACGCAGTTTATGTTGCAGCGTGAGGATGTTGTGACCTATGGCGCAGAGATAGATAGCGAGTCTGTGGAGTACCTCCACGCCCACTATCCAGAGTTTGCACCTCGTCTTACGGAGGGTGACTTCCTAAAGATGGATTTGAAGGCTACCTATGGCGATAGATTAAAGATTATCGGTAACTTCCCATATAACATATCATCGCAGATATTCTTCAAGGTGTTGGAGAATAGGGATATAGTTCCCGAGTGCGTGGGTATGATTCAGAAGGAGGTCGCTGTGCGCCTTGCTGAGCCTCCAGGCTCTAAGGAGTATGGCATCTTGAGTGTGCTTTTGCAGGCGTGGTACGATATAGAGTACCTCTTTACCGTTGGCGAGAAGGTCTTTAACCCACCACCAAAGGTTAAGAGTGCTGTTATCCGTCTTGTAAGAAACAATGTTGAGAAGCTCGATTGCGATGAGCAACTATTTATAAAGGTCGTTAAGGCATCGTTTGGTCAGCGACGCAAGATGATACGAAACTCGCTCAAGTCAGCCTTTGGTAACTTCGGTGGCAACGAGCATCGCTTCTTCACTATGCGTGCCGAGCAACTCTCGGTTGCCGACTTTGTGGAGTTGACCAATTGGGTTGCAGAGAATAGATAGTTGATACGACATCGTCGTTTGATGGTTATAATAGGTGTGCCTTTCGGGGTACACCTATATTTATTTATAGCATAATACTTGCATATTTAGAATTTTATGAGTAGTTTTGCAATGAGAAATGTGTATATGTTTATGATAAATCAGCCTGAATATCCATCTTTTGCAACTCCTGTTATCCAAAATAGGGGGGGGGTATCTGCCTGGTTATCAATCAGTTAGCGCGTCGCAAAATAATCACACAACTATATTATATCGTCCGTTACCTGCTATGTCTACATAGTGGGTTTAGTTGTTTGTGTATATTGTATAAATATCCTCAAAATTGGTCTATTTGGCGAAAGGTGTAAAAATTGATAAAAGTGTAAACCATATTTTATTAACTTAATTTAATCACTATGAAAAAACTATTTACGTTTTTGGCATTGGTACTTGGTTTAGTATCTTGCCAGACAGAGCCTGAGGGCTTCGACGTTAATGTTGGTGGTGAGCAGGATGTTAACATCATTGTATCGCTACCAGAGGGTACTCGTGCCGACAGTGCACAGGGTTTCGACCTTACCAATCTTGGTGACTACAGCATCCGCTACATCCTTGAGGTTGCTTACAATGGCAAGGTTATTCGTGATGCTCAGATTTCGAAGAATCGCTCTGTATCCTTCCCAGTACGTCTTGCACCAGGTCGCGAGTACACATTCACTGTTTGGGCAGACCTTGTAACAGCAACTACTATTGATAAGGCTGCCTGGTCTGACACAGACAACTTCTACGACACAAGCGCAGGTTTGTCTAACATCACTTTCAAAACTTGGACTCCTAACACAGAGGCTCGTGATGCTTGGACAGATACAAAGAAGGTTACATTCACAGGTGCTTCAGACGTTCAGATGAACCTTACACGTCCATTCGCAAAGGTTCGCGTTGTTGCAACAGATATCGCAGAGATTCGCAAGTTTGGTATTGAGCCTACAAATGCTGTTGCTGAGTATTTCACAGCCGAGATGTATACCAAGTTTAATGCAGTAACAGGCGTAGCAAGTGATGTTGCAACCAAGAAGCACGAGTTCGATTATACTGACGCAACCCGTTACGAGTTGACTACTGACAACTCTCAGTTCACAGTATTTACTGACTACGTATTCGTTCCAGCAGACGGCAATGTACAGTTTACACTTAACGTTTACGACAACACAAAGGGTGCTGATGCTCTTATCAAGGCTAACAGCTTCAACACTGCAATTCCAGTAGAGGCAAACAATGTAACCTCTATCGTGGGTAATGTTCTTACTATGGGTGACAATATCTCTATCGAGGTTAAGCCTGAGTTTGAGAACGCTGACAACATAACTGACGAGCCTTACTATAAGCAGACTATCAGCAGTGCAGCAGAGTTCTATGCAGCATTGAATAATGAGGGTGAGTATATCGTTATCTCAGATATTAACATTACATCATCAGCTATCGAAACTCGTGCTACACGTGCTGCAGCTGAGGGTAAGGTTACCACTATCAACCTTAACGGTAAGACTATCACTGTTACTAACAAGACTACTGCGCCTTTCGCAACTGTAGCAGCTGGTAACACACTCTTCCTCGAGGGTGGTAACATCGTTCTTGCTGAGGGTAGTAAAGCTTCATTTATCAAGAATGAGGGTAACGTAGTTCTCACAAATGGTACGCTTGAGAATGAGTCTAACCATAATACTGCAGCCGTTGTTGAGGGTAAGGTTATTGCAGAGGAGAATGCTACTGTTACTGACAATAACACTACTAAGGTTGAAAATTGGTTAGCAGATGTCCTTACCAACGGTGGTACATATGTATTTACAGAGGATATGGAAGCTGGCCAGATTAAGGTTACTGCTACAGCTCCCGTTGTTCTCGACGGTAATGGCTACACCTTCACTTATACTGGTTCAGATCGAGCTATCGAAATTCCAAGGGAGACTACAGGTGCAAATGTAACTATCAAGAATCTTAATATAGTTCTTAATGCAGGTCACTGCGAGCGCGGTATCAACTTCAATGTGACTGGTGGTACTCTTACTATCGACAACGTAAAGGTTAGCGAGACTGGCACTGCAGCAACTTATGCAATCAACCTTCCAGGTTATTCAGACAATGCTACAGTTGTGATTAACAACTCTTATCTCCGTGGTAACATCGCCTTGAATGTTTGGGGCAAGGATATGAAAATCACTGCTACAGACACAGAGTTTGTTAGCTACGATAACGTCGAGGCTGAGAATTATGCTGCAATCTCTCTTAACAATGATGGTGCTACAAACATCGCTGATGGTACAGTTGTAACTATTGAGGGCGGTAAGATTATTGCTCTTGATGAGAATGGCGAGGAGGCTGATGCAATTAGTAATTTAACAAACACTGGTACTGTAGCTGTTAGCGGGTCAACAGAGGTAATTGGTATTCTTTCTGATCCAGTTGCTATTGTAACTTATGCGGGCTATGACCAATTCTATTCTTGTACAACTCTTCAGCAGGCAATTAACCAGGCTGCAAAGAACTCTAATACTACTGTTAAGCTTATCAAGGACATCACTCTTGATAAACCAGTTATGGTAGCGGAGAATCAGACAATCGTTCTCGACCTTGGAGGTAAGACTATCAATGCTGGTTTGAAGCAGGAGGGTCGTCACCACTACGCTATTGATAACTACGGTACACTTACACTCAAAGGCAATGGTTTTATCAATGCTCGTGGTGTTCAGAACTTCGGCACAATGACCGTTGAGGAGGGTGTAACAATCACAAATGTTGATACTAATGGTGGTGCAGCCATCTGGAACGAGGGCAACATTATAATCAATGGCGGTACATTCAAGACAAATGAAAGTGCAGGTATAGGTTCATATGGTAATGCTCTAAGCACACTCCCAGGTGGTAAGACTGTTGTTAATGGTGGTATATTTGAGGCTTATAGCCAGCTTCATTACGCAATCGTCAACGAAGGTGAGACAACTATCAACAACGCTGATGTTAAGGGTAAGCATGGTGCTGTATCAGGTGCTGAGACTAATGATAAAACAGCAATCTATGGTGGAACATTTAAGTTGAATGGCAATCCAGACAATTCTGACCACTGTGTATACTGTGTATCTGCAATTTACGGTGGTACATTCTCTATTGTTGTACCTGACCCTGCACACGGTGATTCAGTATTCTGCGAATCAAAAATTGCTGAGGGCTATGCGGTTATCGAGAAGGATAACACTTACACAGTTATTCCTACAGTTTTGACAGATGGATACGTGCTTGATTTGGGTGGCGCAGAGTATGATGGAACAATCACAGTTGAGGGTAATGTAACAATCAAGGGTGATACTAAAATCAAAACTCTAAAATCTACTACTGGTTGCACCATTACTATCGAGGATGGCAAGACACTTACTCTTAATAATTTTAGTTTTGGTGCTAAGGATAATGCCGGTGCTGAATATGAAATCAAGGGTGGAACAGTAACTGCAAACTACGGTTTCTTCCAGCACGGTAAATATACTCTTCGCTCTAACTTTGAGACAGGTTATATGTACTACTCGTATGGTAGCGACATTACAGTGTATGGTACATTCCACAGCCAGGGTAAGGGTGACGGCTTAGACTATGTTCGTGGCAAGCTTACCATTGCAAAGGGTGGAAAGTCTATCCACGACAAGTCTCTTTGGGTAGGTCAGCCAGCAAACTGGGGTGCAATGAATGCTTCGTTGGTTATTGAGGAGGGTGGCTACGTTCAGGCAAATAGCCTTTCTATTTATGAGGGTAGCTCTCTAACTTACTCAAATGACGCTGATTTGAAATATAATTCAGTAACTGGTGCAGAGTATATTACAAAGAAATAGAATAAATTTCAAGTTAATATATTGTAAAATGTAACTTGTGGCATCTGTTTATAGTGTCAAGACCTATAGTAGGTTGTAGGTAGGTCTATTTGCAGGTGTGTGGAGCGCGTCCTAAAGGATGCGCTCCTTTTTTATAAACTGAAAAGTTCACTTTTCAGTTTTCACTTCGTTTGTAGTGCGGGTATTAAAAATAATACCCACGAGAAAATAAAGGGAGTTAAGGGGCAAAAGGGGTCTTAGAGGCCTGAGGGGGGTATTATTTATATCTCCTTTGGACACTTTTGTCCCCTTTCAAAATCTTGTCACACTCACCACTCATCATTCCCTAAACCCTTAATCACCTCTAATAACCATTAATAACCCTTAATCTCCTCCTTAAACACCTTTCACTTTAAATATGCGTCGCAGACACCTTACTTTTCAGTTTTCAGTTGTCACTTTTCACTTTTTTTGTGTATCTTTGCACGCTAAATCTATGTAAATTCAAAAAGATATATAATATATGGCAGTAGAACTTAAAGATTTGACCAAGAGCGACGAGAATTACTCGCAGTGGTATAACGACTTGGTCCTTAAAGCGGGCCTTGCTGAGAACTCAGCAGTGCGCGGATGTATGGTTATCAAGCCTTACGGCTATGCTATCTGGGAGAAGATGCGTGATGTGTTGGATGGTATGTTCAAGGAGACAGGTCACGAGAATGCATACTTCCCACTCTTCATCCCTAAGTCTTTCTTCTCGCGCGAGGCAAGTCACGTTGATGGCTTTGCGAAGGAGTGTGCTGTAGTTACGCACTACCGCCTGAAGAACGACGAGGAGGGCAAGGGTATCGTTGTTGACCCTGCGGCACGTCTTGAGGAGGAACTTATCGTGCGCCCTACATCGGAGACTATCATCTGGAACACATACAAGAACTGGATCACATCATACCGCGATCTTCCTATTCTCTGCAACCAGTGGGCAAATGTTGTGCGCTGGGAGATGCGTACACGTCTATTCTTACGTACCGCAGAGTTCCTATGGCAGGAGGGTCACACCGCACACGCTACAGCCGAGGAGGCTATCGAGGAGACAGAGCGTATGATTAACGTCTACAAGACCTTCGCAGAGGAGTGGATGGGTGTGCCAGTAATCGTAGGTCACAAGTCGCCTAACGAGCGTTTTGCAGGTGCTGTAGACACACTTACTATTGAGGCTTTGATGCAGGATGGTAAGGCTCTACAGAGCGGTACATCGCACTTCCTCGGTCAGAACTTCGCAAAGGCATTCGATGTGCAGTACACCTCTAAGGAGGGTAAGCAGGAGTATGTATGGGCTACATCGTGGGGTGTGTCAACACGCCTTATGGGTGCTTTGATTATGGCGCACTCGGACAACAACGGTCTTGTGCTTCCTCCAAAGCTTGCTCCTATCCAGGTTGTTATGGTGCCTATCTACAAGGGCGAGGAACAGCGTCTTGCTGCCGTAGCACGCTTCGAGGAGCTTGCAAGGGAGTTGCGCGCCAAGGGCGTATCTGTTAAGATTGATGCCCGCGACAACGTGCGTTCTGGCTTTAAGTTCGCAGAGTACGAGCTTAAGGGTGTGCCAGTACGTCTTGCTCTCGGTCCTCGCGATATGGAGAATGGTACTATCGAGCTTGCACGACGCGATACACTTACAAAGGAGGTTGTATCACAGGAGGGTCTTACAGACCGCATCGTAGCACTCCTCGATGAGATTCAGAACAACATTTTCCAGAAGGCTCTCGACTACCGTAACTCTATGATTACAAAGGTTGACACCTGGGAGGAGTTTAAGGATGTCCTTGAGAACAAGGGTGGCTTCATCTCTGCACACTGGGATGGTACTCCAGAGACCGAGCAGGCTATCAAGGAGGCTACAAAGGCAACTATCCGTTGTATCCCTATGGATGTAGTAGAGGAGGAGGGTACTTGTATCTTCTCTGGTAAGCCTTCGAAGTTCCGTGTACTATTTGCAAAATCATACTAATTTCTTGTTATAAGGCAGACTTCTACTACCGCTAACAAAAATCAATGCGAATGAGCAGTACGCCAAAGTACAGCCCATCCGCATTTTTTTTGCCGAGCGTTGTATATGCAGCCTTCTAACAAGAAATTTATTGTGATAAGCCACAATCTGTGGCACATCCCCAATAAAATGCTCTGGGCTGTACTATCCCAGAGCATTTTCTTTTTAGATGCAATACATCTCACGACCTCTTACAAGAAATTAGGTCGTGAGGCTAATTAAGGGATGTTCTATAAATTAGTAAATTAAGTTTAACAATAGGAAGTTTTATTTTCTATTTCGGTTGCTTTTGTGCCTATTTCGACATCTTCCTTATCTTTACTCGGTTACAATGCTCGCATTGCGCCCTCATAAGAGATAATGAATCTGCTCGAAATAGCCTACAAAATCATCTCGACCTAATTGATAGGACCTCCCTTAAGTTAGTGTGGCCTTTTCGTAAGAAATTAGGTTGTGCTGCCCTGTAGGTTTGTGTTTGTTTCGCTTGTGCCAAGCGACAGCTACGCTGTGGGGAAACTGGGTATTCTGGGGATAGTGGGGATGAGGTCGTGCGTTAGTCCGCGTTGTCGCTATTCTGCGCTTTGCATTGCATTGTAGTTTAATGATGC